>JALEKG010000114.1 GCA_022769185.1 Dorea sp.
GAAAAGTTAAATGTGTCCAGACAGGCAATTACCAAATGGGAAACGGGCAAGGGGATTCCTGATGTTGCAAACCTGATCGCAATCAGCGATGAATTTGGGCTGAGCTTAGACGAGCTGATTAAGGGAAGTGATGCTGTAAAAAGAAAAATAATTGCCGATAGCGCTGCTAAGAAATGGCATATACTGGTTATTGTATACTTATTGGCAATCGTGGCATATGTGATCTATTTTGCAGTCTGCCATAGGATGTTGATGATTGGTTTTTTGATTGCAACGCTGTTTATGCTGTTCTTTGAACTGAAAATTTTTATTAAAGAAAGAATATCCGGATAATTTTGGTTGTGATGTGTTATAACACAGAAAACAATTGACAATATATCTGTGTTTTTATAAAATAGTTTATGATATATATCGTAAAATATATATCATAAACTATTTTGACGAAATTAAGACTAAAAATATGGAAGAGGAATGAATCAATGGCTCCAAGAAATAAGTATACAAGGGAAGAAATGATTGAGGGAGCTGTGCGTGTTGTCCGCAAAAAAGGAATCGACGCACTCACAGCAAAAGCATTGGCCGGTGAACTGGGTGTCTCTACACAGCCGGTGTTTACCTGTTTTCATACAATTGAAGAAGCAAAGCGTGAGGTTTGCACTGCAGCTGAGCGTGTGTATGATTGTTATGTAGAAGATGGACTGCGCATGGAAGTCCCTTTTCTGGGGGTCGGAATGCAATACATCCATTTTGCAAAAGAAGAACCTCAGTTATATCGGTTGTTGTTTTTGGCGTCGAACGAAGGTGGCAGCAGTAGTGCGATGGATGCAATGCATCATACACAGAATCTTGTAAGAGAATCTTTGCAACAAACGTATCATATTGATGCACAGACTGCCGACCGCTATTATCGGGATATGTGGCTTGTTGTGCATAGCCTGGCGACACTTGTGGTAACTGGTGGCTGTCCATATTCTGAGGAAGAGATGGGGCATATTCTGACAGGCTTTAGTGTCAGTCTTTGTAAGTCAATCAAGGAGATCCCGGGTTTTGTGGAAAACAAATATGACCGCGATGCGATATTTCGGGAGTTGGTGGAGAAATCAATGCCGGAGTAATCTACAGTGACAGGGGATTCAGCATTTAGGAGGTGCTATATGGTATCTAAGTTAACCATAGCAATTATTGTTATAAATATGATCTTAGGTGTTCTGATTCCAATCGTTCTTCTGGTATATTTCAAAAAGAAATACCGGGCCAGCATCAAATGTTTTCTGGTGGGTTGTGCAGAGATGTTTTTGTTTGCAATGGTACTTGAGCAGATGGTTCATAGTTTAATCTCAGGGTCACAGGCCGGTACAGTGATACGGGGAAATATCTTGCTGTATGCGCTTTATGGATCTCTCATGGCAGGACTGTTCGAGGAGACAGGACGTTTTCTTGCAATTCGCTATATACTGAAGAAAGAGCATTGTAATGCTCATAATGCACTTATGTATGGAGCCGGTCATGGGGGAATTGAGATGTTTGTAGTTCTTTCTGTTGGAATGATCAATAATCTCATCTATTCGATTATGATCAATCTGGGACAGACGCAGACACTTCTTGCACCTTTGGATGAGAGTTCCAGAGGCACATTACAGACAGCATTTGATACATTGATTCAGACGCCATCCTGGCATTTTATGTTAAGTCCTGTGGAGCGCATTGCTGCAATCACCGCACAAATTGGATTATCGTTGATTGTATGGTGTGCTGCTGCAGGTAAGAAAATGAAAGGCCATCTTTTGGTTTTGGCAATTCTGTTGCATGCCGTTTTGGATGGAGTGGCAGTGCTTACAGCTAAAAGTGGCATGTCCTTAATCGTTGTTGAGGGATTTATCTGGCTGATAGCAATTGGCATTACCCTGATCGCAAGGAACACATGGAGGCAGTTGAGGATATAAAAAGGTATGTTTGCGAAGACATACGGAAAGGGGAAATCTGCTTGCTGAAGATTGCAATCTGTGATGACAGAAAAGAAGACAGAGAAAAAATGAACCAGTATGTACAGCAGTTTTGCCGGGAAGGGATGCTGCAGGCGGAAATAAAAGTATTTGATCATCCGGATAAACTGATCCTTGCATGTGAGAAATTCAGGCCTCATATTTATATTCTGGACATTGTGATGCCTATGGTAAACGGAATACAGGCGGCAAGGGAACTGAAATGGAACCAGCCGGAAGCACAGATCATTTTTGCTACATCCGAAGGATCTTTTGCGCTGGAATCTTTTGACGTGAATCCTGTGAATTATATATTAAAACCCGTAAAAAAGGAAAAGTTGTTTGAAACGTTAAATCTGGCCATAAAGCGGATTCATCTGGAGGAAGAAAATACAGTTACCATTAAAGTGAAAGGCGGATATCGTACCATCTATCTGAGCAACATTCTGTATCTGGATTATCGAAATCATGTGGTGAGTTATCATCTGTTATCGGGAGAAATGATTTCTACCAGTACACTTCGGATCGGGTTTGCAGAGTATCTGATGCAAAACCATGAGGAAGATGATATTGTATTATGTCATGAATCGGTTGCTGTTAACATTCAGGCAATTGATAAACTCACCAGAACAGAGCTGATGGTAAGAAATAAGGAGATTCTTCCGGTGACAAAAAGCCGGTATGCGCTGGTTGCTGAAAAATATATGAACTATAGATTTTGTTAAATTTGGAGGAGAGGAAAATGCCGATACATATATCAGCAGCAGAACTGCTTTTGGGGGTGGGAGATTTTCTGACCATCTATCTTTTTGGATATATGCAGAGAACCTTTTGTGATAAGAGGAACTGGACAGAGGACAGGCCATTGCTGGTTCGTGTTATCTACCTGCTTGACTGGTGTATGCTTTTTGCTGCAAATCTGCAGGAAATTCCGCCGCTCAATCTTTTGGCAATGATTGCATCCTATCTGATTCCGCTGATTTTGATATATGATGTGAAAAGTTTTCGTGAACTGACCAGTTTCCTGTTCTATATGGCAGGAACCATGTTGATGGAGGTCGTTTTTGGAATCAGTGGAGGATATCTGAACAACGAAATGGGGTTCCGTACCCGATATGAACTGCTTACGCCGCAGATTGCGCTCCTTATGAATTTTATAGAAATCATTCTGGTGGTTTGCATCTGCAGATTCGGGAGTAAGGAAAAAGAGAAACAATCAGACCATATGGTATTTTTGCTTTTGGCAATGCCTCTGGTTTCTATCGTTCTGATCGTTGTGGATATGTTTTTGCTTGGAATGGGGATGTATCAGAATTTTAACTCGGGACAGTTTCTTCGAACAGCAATTTTACTGATCATTGTGAATATAGCGATTTTTATTGTTCTGGAAAAGTATATGGGATTAATGCACCGTGAAATGGAGCTTGCACAGGAAAAGAGCAGATTGAAATCCGATGCGGATATTATGCAGCTGGCGGCAAAATCCATGAAAGAACGGCTTCAGTCGGCAGAAACTGTTTTGCAGAAAGACAGGATGATGCGTCATGACAGAAGACATTTTGAAGCTCTTTTGTATCAATTACTGGAAGATGGCAATGTAAAGGAAGCAAAAAAATATCTGGAAGAACGGCTTGCTATGGAGCCTAAAGGAATACAGAAATATTGTGAAAATACTACTGTGAATGCTGCCATCAGTCATTATCTGTCCCGGGCGAAAGGAGAAGGGATTCGGACGACTGTTTCTGCAAATATTCCGGTCCATCTTCCTGTGGATGAAATGGAATTGGCCATCACCATCAGCAATCTGCTGGAAAATGCAGTAAATGCCTGTCGGAAGCTTCCGGAAGCAGAGCGATATTTAAAACTGACGACAAAATATAAAAACCAGTTGTTACTGGAAATAGAGAATTCCTGTGAAGGAACAGTGCCGCTGAATCAGGAAGGTTATCCGTTTTCAAAAGAGAACAATCACGGAATTGGGACAAGAAGCGTGTTAGCTTTTGTCGGAAAAACAAACAGTGAGATCCAATATCTTGCGGAGGAAAAAAGATTTAGGGTGAGAATGATCGTATGAGTACGAACTTCCTTTAGGAAATGTTGTTGTAAACCAAGAAAAAAGTGGGTTGAGCAGATAGAAAGAGTGAATTATAAAGAGCTATCTGTCATAAATCAACGAAAAATGGAATATAAAAGTGATATTGGCGGATAGAAAGAGTAGGTTGGAGGAAACTAGCTGCTTTGAATCTGGTACAAGGTGTAAAATGAGCAGATAGAAAGAGTGAGTTGGAGGAAACTAGCTGCTTTAAAGCAGATACTTGATATGTTGATTGGTCTGGAGATAGGTACTTACTTAAAAAAATAAAATGATGGAAAGGTCAATGCAATGATGGGGAGTAAAACAAAAAGCTTAATTATTTTTATTGTGATGGTTTTTATTGGAGTGGTCGCAGCTCTTTTCAGATACAATCAAGAGGGTTTTTCAGGCAGCCGTATCAAAAATTCGGATTATTATTTGCTGGATATAGAGAGAATGAACGGAACAGACCTGCATACGCTTGAACTGCAAACCGGTGATGTTCTTCAGATTCAATTTGAAACGTTAAAGGGTTCTCTATACATGGAAATCAAAGCACAGGATGGAACTACAGTTTATAGCGGAAACATTCTATTTTGCACAGAAAAGCAGGAAAGTTATCCGGAGGCTGGCAGCACAGAGTCAGTATTGTTTTGGCAGTCGTTATTATCATTACGAGGAAGAGAACGAAAAGGCTCAATGCAATATTAGAACAAATGCACCAAAAAGGGGGTGACTATGAAACGGATCCGGATCATAGAAGCAATCGTTAAAAAATAAATGAAAAAGAAAATAAAGTGTAAAACAGGTCGGAATCCGTGTGGTTTCGGCCTTTCTTTATGGAATATGATAGTTTCTGAATATCAGAAAACTGATTGATCGGGAAATGTGCAGGTTTGGAATATAGGGTGAAAGCAATGACAGGAAACAGAGAATATTTTGAAGTGCCAAATAAAAATGGAAATGTGTGGCCGGAGGATCTGTGTCCGGCATATACTCCCAGGGAAGAAGCCATAGAAAGCCTGAAAGGCTGCTGGTATTGCAGATATGCAGATTTTCATTTAAAAGAAGAGCGTGCTCTGGAAATAGGGATATGCAAATGGCCACAAAAAGTTTTGTAAAAGCAATATCTTCTTGACAAGTCTCAAAAATGAGAATAGTATAAACACATAACTAATCTCAATTATGAGAATGGTGAAATGATAGTGTTTATTCAGATAGGAGGTAGCGATTATGAAACAATACGTCAGCGTAACATTAAAAAAGGCATTACAAACATATCTGGTGATTTTACCGATTGCGGTCATCGGTGGTATTACTGTTGGAATATACACCTGTGAGCATTCTGCTCCGGAGCTTATCGAAGCAGCCGTTGAGCAGTTGGGAAGCTATCAGTCGCTGATCGCAGTAATTGTGATTCAGACCCTGGTCTATTCTCTGTTTGGATGGGTTGTCGGTTACTTTATTGTTGAACGTCTGGGACTGATGAAGCCTTTTCGGTTTGAAAAAGCGGTTCTTGTAAAGGTATGCCCGGTTATCGTTGTTCTCGGGCTTGCATTTGCCTCGGATTATTTTTTGATGGGGCGTCTGATACCGGAGGTGGCAGCAGATTATGAAAAAGGAATCAGTGTGGCATACTTTATCAGTTCTCTGACCTATGGCGGTGTGATCGAGGAAATCCTGCTTCGCTGGTTTTTCATGGGATTCATTGCACTGATTCTGGTGATGATTTTTGCGAGAAAAACAGATAAAAAGGAGATATCGGACTGGATATTTATTACGGCCAATGTAATTGCGGCAATTGTATTTTCCGCAGGTCATCTTCCTGCAACACAGATGTTTTTTGGAAGGATCACAGGATTGATTCTGTTTCGCTGTTTTCTGCTGAACGGTGCATTTGCCCTGTTCTTTGGAAGATGGTTTCGTAAGTATGGGATTCAGTATGCAATGTTAGGACATTTTGGAATTCATTTTATATCTAAAATCATACTGATTTGTGTGATATAATTGATTTGATGGATTATCTTAAAGAGGAAAGAAATTCATTAAATGAATTATGATGAACAGTTGTACCGCCGTCCGAAGGCAGAAGGAAAGCAGTGGAGAACAGATATGAAAAAAAATTATATGGAAGCGTGCATGAATGCCACACGCCAGCGAATTATACAGACCATCATGATAAAAAAAGAGGCAACATCTGCAGAGATAGGGGAGGAACTTCCGGATATTCCGAGAGCCAGTCTTTATCGCCATATAAAAGTGCTTCTGGATGCAAAGATCATCACTGTGGTGAAGGAAGAGTTCAAGCGTGGTTCTGTGGAAAAGACCTATGCCATTGCATCGCAGGTACCCTATGAGAATACCAATGAGGAATATAATGGTCTGATCCAGTCGGCACTGATGGGACTGCAGGGAGAATTTTATCGATATTTTCACGGAGAGGATCCCGATCCGCATAGAGACCTTCTTACGGTCGCATCAGCTTCTCTGATGATGAGTGATGAGGAAACAATGGATTTTATCAAGGCTTATGGCGATCTCATTCAAAAATATATGAAAAACAAACCGGCTGAAGGAAGAAAGGTAAGAAAGGTTACATTTGTCATATCACCGAATGAGTAGTATTAAAGTTCTTAAATCAGGTAAAACACAATTGGATAAGGAAAACGTTACGATTGAAATTCGTAAAATAAAATATTGATTTCGGAGGTGTTTTTTATGATTGCTGAAATAATGATACTTGCGATGGCTGTACTGTTTTTTGTCATTAGTATTTTCTTATTTAACGGAAAAGGAAAATGGTTGATTGCCGGATACAATACAGCCACAAAAGAAGAAAAGGAAAAATATGATGAAAAGAAACTATGTAGAGCAATGAGTTTTCCTTGTGTGGTTTGCGGAATTATGCTTTGTATTATGTCTTGGCTGGGATATAGAGTGGATTCTGGTATGGCGGAAGAAACCGTTATGCTTCCGTTTGCTTTTATATTTGTAACCATAATCATATTAACGGTTCTTATTACTGTTATTTATATTAATACAAAGGCAAAAAAATGAATGATGGTTACAGGTATTTTATGATTTAGACGAAATTATTTTTGGTTGAACAATGCGCTCTTGCAATTCTTTTCATTTCTTGAATTCGATTGTAAAAGCGATTCTGTGAGTAGAGACGCATGGGAAAAAGGTCTTTGACTAAGTATTCTGATTTATTCCCTTGTCTATAAAATGGAAAAGGCATATAGAATAGATTTTTATGTGTCCACTTTATAGGGTTCATTTGAAGTGGGCTGAGCAGATAGAAAGAGTAGGATGGAAGGAAACTATCTGATTTAAAGCATCTCATAGTTTTTTGCAAAGAAAGATGTTTAGGTTTTGAGGAGAAATGATTATGCTAAGGAAGTGCAGCATGAAAAAACAGTTTTTTATCCCGGCATGTGTGCTGGTAACTGCAGCGGTTGGTTTTGTACTATATGCGCTGGGACACCCGGAGTTATCGTTCTCATGGAGTACTCAGATGACGTATATTTTTTATGGAGTGTATGTGGACATTGTGGTACTTCTGTTTGTGTTGGCGTTTTGGAAAAAGAGGGGAAGATTGTATGTTCTGGCGGTTATATTAGAACTTGGAGCAATCTTTTTTCTTGTACAGTCCATGCTCACCGTTTTACCGGAGGGCGAATCCAATTGGTATTTGCCGATGGCACTGGGACTTAACTGCATTGCGCTGTGCCTGAACGCAGCTCAGAAGAAAAGGGAGGTAAAATAGTTGTGCAGCTGGTGTTAGCGGAAGACTTAGTTCCGGTTAGAGAGAAATATATAGAGGTTATAGAACATACAGTAGACATGAATGTTCATGCCAGATGGATATATGGACAGCATCCTACAGATGCATTGATTCAAACATATATAGACAGACAAGAAATGTATCTGTTTATGGATGGTCAAACGGTTGCTGGTATGACAGCGATTACAATGTGTCAGGGTGAGGATTACCGTACGGTTATCTGGGGAAAAGATCTGAAAGATGATGAAGTGGCTGCCTTACATATTCTTGCGATCACTCCTGAATATCAGGGGCAAGGTGTGTCAAAAAAGATGATCGAAGCAATCATTTCTCTGGGAATGGAGAAAGGAAAGAAGGCACTTCGTCTGGATACACTGGCATCGAATATTCCGGCTCAGCATATGTATGAAAAGCTTGGATTTGAGTATAGGGGAAAGCAGCACCTGTTTGCAGAAAATACCGGATGGACGGATTTTCTATATTATGAGCTGCCACTGGAAAATATTAATCATTATTCCGGAGGAAAAAGGACTAAAGTAAAATGAAAAATATATTATTACTTGAAGATGATGAAAACTTAAACAGGGGAATCAGACTGAAGCTCGGCAAGGAAGGATATCAGGTGTTTTCTGCTTATTCGATAGCGGAAGCACAATCCATATTCAACAAAGAAAATATCGACCTTGTCATTAGTGATATTACTTTGCCGGATGGAAATGGATTGGATTTTGGTCATAAGGTAAGGGAAAAAAGTAATGCAGTATTGATCTATCTGACAGCGATGGATCAGGAAATCGAT
>JALEKG010000010.1 GCA_022769185.1 Dorea sp.
GCAGAGGTAAAAACAAATGATAGGATTAGGAACGATGATTAATACAGCCGGGGTAATACTGGGAGGTGTTGCAGGGCATCTCTTTGGGAAATTTCTGAAGGAGAGTCATCAGGAAGCTCTCAGTATGGCATGTGGAATCAGCGTACTGTTTATCGGGACAGCTGGTGCAATGGAAGGTATGATGAAGATCAAAGGCGGAGCGCTGGAAAGCGGACAGACGATGCTGGTAGTTCTCTGCCTTACACTGGGAGTTCTTGTCGGAGAGATCATCGATATCGAAAAATGGTTTGAACGATTTGGCGAATGGCTTAAGATTAAGACTGGAAATGCAAAAGATAAGAATTTTGTCAACGCTTTTCTAACGGCATCGCTTACGGTGTGTATCGGAGCAATGGCAATTGTTGGTGCCATTCAGGATGGACTGGAAGGAGACTGGACGATTCTTGCGACGAAAGCGATTCTGGATCTGATCATTATTATGGTCATGACTTGTTCACTGGGAAAGGGATGTGTCTTTTCTGCGATACCGATTTTGGTATTTGAAGGCTCGATCACGCTGCTTGCAACGCTGATCAAGCCGATCATGACGGATCTGGCGATGAGCTATCTCTCATTGATCGGTTCGATCCTGATCTTTTGTGTAGGAGTGAATCTGGTCTGGGGCAAGAAGATTCGTGTGGCAAACTGGCTTCCATCTATAATATTTGCGGTGATTGCGGCATTTCTGAATGTTTGAGGAGGGGTTCTGAACAGATACACTTGCTTTTATCAGATATGACGACTGGCGAAGGATAAAAAGAATAAGAAAGATTATGAGGGAAATATGTAATGAAAGAAAAGTTATTTACGGATAAAGTTTTTTGGAGCAAACTGTTGCATCTTGCAGCGCCGATTGCACTGCAGAATCTGATGCTGGCATCTGTGGCGGCAGCGGATGCGCTGATGCTTGGGCGTGTCAGCCAGAACTCTATGGGAGCTGTGTCTCTGGCAACGCAGATTCAGTTTATTCAAAATATGGTACTGGCAGCAATTGTATCGACGATTGTCATTCTGGGAGCGCAGTATTGGGGGAAAAAAGACTTGGAGACAGTAAACGATATTTTCTGTATAGGACTTCGTTTAAGCATAGCAGCATCTTTTATCTTTTTTGCCGGATGTGTCTTTTTTCCACGTTATCTGATGATGATCTTTACGAATGAAGAGGCGCTGATCGTGATTGGTGTGCGATATCTGAAAATCGCAGGATGGTCCTATCTGCTGACAGGGATTTCCCAATGCTATCTGGCAATCATGAAGGTCAGTGAACATGCGGCACAAACCGCGATCGTAAGCTCCGGTGCAGTAATCATTAATATTATATTGAATGCAATATTTATCTTCGGCTTGTTGGGGGTCCCGGCAATGGAAGC
The DNA here is from genome assembly GCA_022769185.1 of Dorea sp. Classification (GTDB taxonomy): domain Bacteria; phylum Bacillota; class Clostridia; order Lachnospirales; family Lachnospiraceae; genus Dorea_A. The sequence goes on from JALEKG010000010.1 coordinate 1,410, forward strand.
GCAGGGAGCAGCCGTTGCAACTTTGATCTCAAGAGTGATAGAATTGATATGGGTTGTGAGTTTTTCCTATCGGAAAGGGTATATTCATCCGGAATGGAAACGAATGTTTCAAAGAAATCGTCTGCTTTCCAAAGATTTCAGAAAATGTGCCCTTCCGCTTCTGGGAGCAAGCTTGTTCTGGGGTGTAGGTTTTACGTCTTATTCGGCGTTTATGGGACACCTTGGAACCGATGCGACTGCTGCCAATTCAATCGCGGCAGTGGTGAGAGACCTGGTATGCTGTCTGTGTAATGGTCTTGCAAATGGGGGAGGAATCCTTGTTGGAAATGAACTGGGAGCGGGACATCTGGATCGTGGTAAGGCGTATGGAGACCGTCTGGTAAAGATTTCATTCCTGACAGGATTTTTATCTACAGCAATCATGCTTGCAGTTACTCCATTTGTGACAAGCTTTGTGAAAATGACGGATCAGGCCAGCTGGTATCTGATTGGAATGATGATTATTATGGCGTTCTATATGATCGGTCGTACGGTGAACACGATCATTATCAATGGAATCTTCGCGGCCGGGGGAGATACGATGTTCGATATGTATAGTCTGGCAATCTGTATGTGGTGTATTGCCATTCCGCTGGCAGCAGCGGGAACATTCTTCTTGCATTGGCCGGTCCTGGTAGTTTATGCATGTACCTGCCTGGATGAAGTTGGCAAGATTCCGTGGGTAATGTACCATTACAGGAAGTACAAATGGGTGAAAGACCTGACCAGAGAGTGGTAGGCTCTTAAGAAATTTGAAAGAGAGGATGAAGAAATATGAATTCAGAATTTTACAAGAGTAACAGAAAGAAGCTTTATGAGAAGCTGCCGGCAGGAGCATTGCTTGCGATTTTTTCTGGGGAAGAGATCAGGAAGACGAATGATGAGTATTATCCGTTCTTTGCAGACAGGAACTTCGTGTATCTGACAGGCTTGGAGTGCAAAGAAGCGGTACTTCTGGCAATGAAGGATGGAGAGGGGGCAGTCAGTGAGCGTCTGTACATATTGGCTCCGAATAAGATGGAAGAACGCTGGACCGGCGTGCGTGTGAAACCGCAGGAAGCGACGGACATTTCAGGGGTGGAGGATATCCGTTTCTGCCAGAATTTTGAGGGAGATATTCGCAAGCTCGCGGCTGGCGATAATTATGGGTATTTCTATCTGGATCTGTATCGTGTCAGTGCTTCGGATGTTGATCGTCCGGCACAGAAGTTTTTAAGGTATGTGCAGCAGCAGATGCCATATCTGCAGATTGGAAATGCGAATGCGCTGATCCGGGAGCTGAGATTGATTAAGCAGCCATGCGAGATTGAAGCACTCAGAGAGGCAGAAAAGATTACAAAAGCTGGAATTCTGGCAATGATGAAGAGCTCAAGGCCGGGAATGTATGAGTATCAGTATAAGGCAGAATTTGACCATGCACTGGGGCAGTTCGGACCCAAAGGGCCGGGATTCCCGTCCATTATCTCAGCGGGGAAAAATAATTTCTGCATCCATTATTATGGATATCATGGACAGGCTCAGGATGGAGATATGGTCCTGAATGATGTAGGAGCACAGTATGATAATCTGATCACGGATGTTTCCAGAGGATGGCCATGCAATGGGAAATTTAATGAAAAGCAGAGACTCTTGTATGAGTGTGCGCTGGCTACTTCAGATCATATGTTTGAGATTGTGAAACCAGGTATGAAGATGATGGAAGTCGATGCAGAAATCCGAAGATATAACTGTGAAAGACTGAAGGATGCAGGTGTGCTGAAGTCCTATGACGAGATTGGGACATATATGTGGCACGGTGGTGCGCATCACATTGGTTTTGATGTCCATGATGTTGTGAAAACACCGGATATAGTAGCTCCAGGCATGGTATTTTGTATCGATGTGGGAATCTATCACGAAGAGTGGGGGATTGGATTCCGATTGGAAGATAACTGTCTGGTAACAGAGGATGGATGCGAGAATCTGTCGGCAGATATTCCAAGAACCATCGAGGATATCGAAGCGGTAATGAATGAATAACAGGATGTTTGAATTTTGAAATAGTGTAAAAAGTAAGACAAAGGTATTGTGGTTATGGAGATGCCTTTGTCTTTTTTTGAGTCAACAGTTATAGTCGTCAGATTCCCGTGATCAATTCTACCAGAAATACACTGGCACAAGATATGAGAGAAACGCAGATCAGGCTCTTTCTCATATAGGCAAGGATCAGGGCTACTGCAAATCCGACGACTGCAGACCAGATATTCGCCGTGGCAGAGAGGATGGCCGGAAATGTCATCACCGCCAGTGTGACATAAGGAACATAATATAAGAAAGATTTTATATAGGTACTTTTGATTTCTTTTCGGATCAGAGTGAGTGGAAGAAGGCGGATCAGATAAGTGACTCCTGCCATCACCAGTATATAGATATATATATTATGATTCATAAGATGTATCCTCCGTTATAATAAGAATGATTTTATGATTCCTCTTCCTTGATCGGGAACAGGTAAGCTGCAACACCTGCGATCAGCAGAGTCAGAATGATAATTCGAAAGCCTGAAGAAATCTGGCGAAGAATCGGAGCTTTCGTAAAAATCAGACTCAGGATCATAGAGCTCAGTACCACACCCGTCAGTACTTTATTCCCTCTGGATGGCGGGATAATGATGGCAATGAACATACCGTATAGCGCCACGCTGAGTGCACTGACAATTCTTGCAGGAAGGATATTTCCCGAAACAATCCCCAGGAATGTTCCAAGAACCCATCCGGGAGCTGCAAGTGCAATGACACCATAAGAATAAAAAGGATTTAACTTTCCTGCCCGGCTTACAGATACACCAAAAACCTCATCCGTTACACCATATGCAATAAAGAAACGGTGGAAAAATGGAGAACGTGTATCCAGCTTCTGAGACAGTGCACAGGACATCAGACAATATCTTAGATTGATGATAAACTGTGTGACTGCCATCTCCAGATAGGAGGCACACGAAGTAATCAGTGAAAGTCCGGCAAATTGTCCTGCACTGGTCAGGTTTGAGGCAGAAATCAATACTGCTTCCCACACAGATAGATTTGCCTGCTTTGCCATAATACCAAATGTAAATGATACCGCAAT
>JALEKG010000014.1 GCA_022769185.1 Dorea sp.
ATTGGAGCTGTGCCAAAGCATAAGAAGACTGTTGAAGCATTGGGATTAAAGAAGACAGGCAAGTCTGTGATTCTTCCGGACAATGCAGCAACAAGAGGTATGGTAAAACAGGTTTCTCACCTGGTAAAAGTAGAAGAAGTATAGTATAATTATTCAGATAAGGAGGTGTCACAATGGATTTATCAAACTTAAGACCTGCTGATGGAGCAAAGCAGAGTGATAATTTCAGAAGAGGACGTGGACACGGTTCTGGAAATGGCAAAACAGCCGGTAAGGGACACAAAGGTCAGAAGGCTCGTTCTGGTGCAACAAGACCAGGTTTCGAAGGTGGTCAGATGCCATTATATAGAAGAATACCAAAGAGAGGATTTACGAATAGAAATTCCAAGACAATCATTGGTATTAATGTAAGTGCTCTTGAAGTGTTTGATAATGATGCAGTAGTAACTGTTGAATCACTGATCGAGCAGGGCATTGTAAAGAATCCAAGAGATGGAGTAAAGATCCTTGGAAATGGAGAGCTTACAAAGAAGCTTACAGTTCAGGCAAATGCATTTAGTGCAGGTGCTGCAGCTAAAATTGAGGCGTTAGGTGGAAAAGCAGAGGTGATCTAATGTTAGAAACATTCCGAAAGGCATTTCAAATTAAAGATATTCGCAAAAAAATCGGATATACGTTTTTGATGTTAGTCGTAATAAGAATTGGGTCTCAGCTGCCGACACCAGGTGTAAACGGATCATATATTAAAGAGTTCTTTGCACAAAATACCGGGGAAGCGTTTAACTTGTTTAACGCTTTCACCGGTGGTTCTTTTGAGCAGATGTCAGTGTTTGCGCTGAGCATCACTCCATATATTACATCATCCATTATTATGCAGCTTTTAACAATTGCAATTCCAAAGCTGGAAGAGATGCATAAGGATGGAGAGTCCGGAAGAAAGAAAATTGCAGCTATTACACGTTATCTTACGGTTGGACTGGCATTGATTGAATCTACGGCAATGGCTGTTGGATTTGGCCGTCAGGGACTTTTAGTTGAGTATAATTTTGTAAATGCAGCAATTGTTGTATTAACACTGACTGCCGGTTCCGCATTTTTGATGTGGATTGGCGAAAGAATTACGGAAAAAGGTGTTGGAAACGGTATTTCTATCGTATTGGTAATAAATATTATTTCCCGTATTCCTAGTGATATGACATCATTATTTGATCAGTTTGTAAAGGGAAAACCCATTGCATCAGCTGGACTTGCGGTAGTCATAATTCTTGCAATTATTCTTCTTTTGGTAGTATTTACTGTTGTTTTACAGGATGGAGAGAGAAGAATTGCAGTACAGTATTCACAGAAAGTTGTCGGGAGAAAGACATATGGCGGTCAGTCTTCCAACATTCCATTGAAGGTGAATACAGCTGGTGTTATTCCGATTATCTTTTCTTCTTCTTTGATGCAGTTCCCGATTGTAATTGCTTCATTTCTTGGTAAAGGAAATGGCAGTGGAATCGGAAGTGAGATTCTTCGTGGAATGAATCAGGGGAATTGGTGTAATCCGGAACAGATTAAATATTCCTGGGGATTAATTGTTTATATTATCCTCACTGTATTTTTCGCTTATTTTTATACTTCTATTACATTCAATCCATTGGAGATTGCAAATAATATGAAGAAGAGCGGCGGTTTCATTCCGGGTATTCGTCCTGGAAGACCGACAGTCGAATATTTAACTAAGATATTAAATTATATCATCTTCATTGGTGCTTGTGGTTTGATCTTGATACAGGTCGTTCCGATTTTCTTTAACGGATGTTTTGGAGCAAGTGTATCATTCGGTGGTACTTCACTGATCATTATTGTCAGTGTTATACTTGAAACGCTCAAGCAGCTTGAATCAATGACGCTTGTACGTAATTACAAGGGATTTTTAAATAGCTAAAAATTTTGACTCGCGGGAATTATTTTCGCGGGTTAAAATGCTATAAAGGAGGAACAGCCATATGAAAATTATTATGTTAGGTGCCCCTGGAGCGGGCAAGGGAACTCAGGCAAAGAAAATTGCTGCAAAGTACAGTATTCCTCATATTTCAACAGGTGATATCTTCAGAGCGAATATTAAAAATGGTACTGAACTCGGTAAAAAAGCAAAAACATATATGGATCAGGGACTTTTGGTTCCAGATGAACTGGTAGTCGATCTGGTAGTTGACCGTGTAAAACAGGATGATTGTGAGAACGGATATGTTCTGGACGGATTTCCGAGAACAATTCCACAGGCAGAAGCACTTGATAAAGCATTAGAGGTGCTTGGGGAAAAAATGGATTATGCAATTGATGTAGATGTTCCGGATGAAAATATAGTACATCGTATGGGAGGACGCCGTGCCTGTGTTGGATGCGGAGCTACATATCATCTTGAATTTGCACCGACAAAAGTGGAAGGAATCTGCGATGTATGTGGAAAAGAACTGATCCTTAGAGATGATGATAAGCCAGAAACAGTTCAGAAGCGTCTGAATGTATATCATGAACAGACTCAGCCATTGATTGATTATTATACAAACGCGGGAATTCTGAAAACAGTAGACGGTACAGTTGACATCGATGATGTGTTTGGTGCAATTGTAGAGATATTAGGAGAGTAATAGAATGGCAATCACTATCAAATCGGCACGGGAAATTGAATTAATGACGGAAGCCGGACGGATATTAGAGATTGTCCATGAAGAGATGGCAAAAGCACTTCATCCGGGAATGAGTACACATGATATTGACCGTTTGGGTGAAGAAGTGATCCGCAGTTATGGATGTATACCTTCTTTCCTGAATTATAATGGATATCCAGCCTCGATCTGTGTATCTGTGAACAGAGAAGTTGTTCATGGTATTCCGAATAAACATCGTATTCTTCAAGAAGGTGATATTGTAAGCCTTGATGCAGGTGTTATTTATAAAGGTTATCATTCCGATGCTGCCAGAACATATGGTATCGGAGAAATAAGTAAAGAGGCAGAGAAATTAATTAATGTAACGAAAGAATGCTTCTTTGAAGGTATAAAATATGCCAGAGAAGGCAATCATTTATTTGATATATCTGCTGCAATCGGAAGATATGCGGAAAACCGAGGATACGGAGTTGTTAAAGATCTTTGCGGACACGGAATTGGCACGTCTCTTCATGAATCACCTGAGATACCAAATTACGAAATGGGCAGAAAAGGACCAAAATTAAAAGCTGGAATGACATTGGCCATTGAGCCTATGATTAATATAGGATCCTGGGAAGTAAACTGGCTGGATGATGACTGGACAGTTGTAACACGGGATGGATCCCTATCAGCACATTACGAAAATACTGTATTAATCACGGAAGATGAACCGAAACTTCTGACTTTGACCAGGAACATTTAAGTTGTCTGATAAGAATATAAGAGGATAAGAATATGACGTATGAAACAGGAATGCTTGCAAGGTCAAAGGCCGGTCATGATTCTGGTGCGGTTTATGTAATAATTGATTGTGATGAAACATATGTATTTTTAGCAGATGGCAGGATTAGAACATTGAACCGGCTAAAAAAGAAAAAGAAAAAACATGTGCAGATTATCTGCAGAAAGTATGATGTGGCTGCGCTTGATGATGCAGGAATAAGGCGAACACTTAAGGAATGGAATAAGGAAGAAGAAATATAGGAGGAATGAGACATGTCAAAAGCTGACGTAATCGAAATCGAGGGAACTGTAGTAGAAAAACTACCAAATGCAATGTTTCAGGTAGAATTGGAAAATGGACATCAGGTTCTTGCTCATATCAGTGGGAAATTGAGAATGAATTTTATTAAGATTTTGCCTGGAGATAAAGTTACGCTTGAATTGTCTCCATATGATCTTTCGAAAGGAAGAATTATCTGGAGAGATAAATAAATTGAAATTCTACGTGATATGAATAGCCCTTTTGCTTTTGCAGAGGGGCTAAAATATTATTAAAAAATACTTGACATTGTTGACATGAAATGGTATGCTATATAAGCGCGTTTCCGGGCATTATTATGTTTAAAAACCTTAGAGTTGCGGTTTTTCAGGAAATATGCGCAGAAACACATGGCATAGCAATGGATGAAAGGAGGATCCCCCGTGAAGGTTAGATCATCAGTAAAACCAATTTGCGAAAAATGCAAAGTAATTAAAAGAAAAGGAAGCATTCGCATTATCTGCGAGAACCCGAAGCACAAACAAAGACAAGGTTAAGCATTGTTTATGCAAGATTTAGGCGGCTGATAGCCCAGCATACGATATGCGCAGGCTATTTGAATATACAAGGCAGCACCTGTAGCCGGTGAGCGACCTCGTATATTGCTTCTAATGCCGGCTCGTCATTACCGTATATCTTCTATAATATATGCGGTGGCCGGAAAGGGCATGATACCGAACATGCCTGGGACAGAATTTGTCCCCTATTAAAGTCGATGTAAAATGAAAAGAAAATGGAGGAAAATCACATGGCTCGTATAGCAGGTGTAGACTTACCAAGAGACAAACGTGTCGAAATCGGATTGACTTATATCTACGGAATTGGTAGACCAAGTGCAACCCGTATCTTAGCAGAAGCAGGAGTTGATCCTGATATTCGTTGTAGAGATCTTACTGACGAAGATGTTAAGAAAATCAGTGCAGTAATCGATGAAACTCAGACAGTAGAAGGTGATCTTCGTAGAGAGATCGCGCTGAATATCAAGAGATTACAGGAAATCGGATGCTATAGAGGAATCCGTCACAGAAAAGGACTTCCGGTTCGTGGTCAGAAGACAAAGACCAATGCAAGAACTAGAAAAGGTCCTAAGAGAACAGTAGCAAACAAAAAGAAATAGTTTAGGGAAAGCGTAGGTTAGTTTTATTATGGCAAAGAAAGTTACAAAGAAAGTGACAAAGAAACGTGTCAAGAAAAACGTTGAACACGGACAGGCTCACATCCAGTCATCTTTTAATAACACAATTGTTACTTTAACTGATGCACAGGGAAATGCTCTGTCATGGGCAAGTGCAGGCGGTCTGGGATTCAGAGGTTCAAGGAAATCTACCCCTTATGCGGCTCAGATGGCAGCTGAAACAGCAGCTAAAGCAGCATTAGTACATGGTTTGAAGTCAGTTGACGTTATGGTAAAAGGACCAGGTTCAGGTAGAGAAGCAGCAATCCGTGCCCTTCAGGCTTGCGGAATTGATGTAACAAGCATCAGAGACGTTACACCAGTACCACATAACGGATGCCGTCCACCGAAACGTAGAAGAGTCTAATTTCATAACAAAATTGATATAGGAGGAAAGCAAAACATGGCAGTAAATAGAGTCCCTGTTCTTAAAAGATGCAGATCCCTTGGATTGGATCCTGTATATTTGGGAATTGATAAGAAGTCTAACAGACAGTTAAAAAGAGCTAATAGAAAAATGAGTGAGTATGGTCTTCAGTTACGTGAAAAACAGAAAGCAAAATTTATCTATGGTGTATTAGAAAAACCTTTCAGAAATTATTTTGAAAAGGCTCAGCGTATGAGCGGTATGACAGGTGAAAACCTGATGGTAATGCTGGAGTCCAGATTAGACAATGTTGTATTCCGTCTTGGACTTGCAAGAACAAGACGTGAAGCTAGACAGATTGTTGATCACAAGCATGTCCTTGTTAACGGAAAGCAGATTAACATTCCTTCTTATTTAATCAAAGCAGGAGATGTTATTGAAATCAAAGAGTCTAAGAAGAGCTCACCAAGATATAAGGAGATCACAGAGGTTACAGGCGGACGTCTTGTTCCGGAATGGTTAGAGGCTGATCTTGAGAACCTTAAGGGAACTGTAAAAGAACTTCCAAAACGTGAAGCTATCGATGTTCCTGTAGATGAGATGCTGATCGTCGAATTATATTCTAAATAATAACCCGTAGCACCACAGGAGGTGGACTTAGTGTTTGATTTTAACAAACCCAATATTGAGATAACTGAGATTTCAGAAGATAAGAAATATGGTAGATTCGTTGTAGAACCTTTGGAGAGAGGTTATGGTACAACATTAGGTAATTCCCTCAGAAGAATTATGCTGTCATCTTTGCCAGGCTCTGCTATCAGCCAGGTTAAAATTGATGGTGTTCTTCATGAGTTCAGTTCAATTCCTGGTGTAAAGGAAGATGTAACTGAGATTATCATGAATCTGAAATCATTAGCAATTAAGAACACATCTGAGACGGATGAACCAAAGACAGCATATATTGAGTTCGAAGGAGAAGGTGTTGTTACTGCTGCTGATATTCAGGTTGATCAGGATATCGAAATTATGAATCCTGAGACTGTTATCGCAACACTGAATGGTGGAGCGGACAGCAAATTATACATGGAACTCACCATTACAAATGGAAGAGGTTATGTAAGTGCCGACAAGAATAAAAACGACGAATTACCGATCGCAGTAATTCCAATCGATTCTATCTACACCCCAGTGGAGCGTGTGAATCTTACAGTAGAGAATACACGTGTTGGTCAGATTACGGACTTTGATAAATTAACTTTGGATGTATATACCAACGGTACACTGCTTCCGGACGAAGCTGTAAGTTTGGCAGCAAAAGTATTGAGCGAGCATCTGAAACTTTTTATTGATCTGTCTGAAGTGGCTCAGGCTGCAGAAGTCATGATTGAAAAGGAAGATGATGAGAAAGAAAAGGTTCTTGAAATGAGTATTGACGAATTAGAATTATCTGTTCGTTCTTATAACTGCCTGAAGAGAGCTGGAATCAATACTGTTGAAGAATTGACAAACAGAACGCCGGAAGATATGATGAAAGTGCGTAACCTTGGACGTAAGTCCCTGGAGGAAGTACTTGCAAAATTAGAAGAATTAGGCTTAAGTCTGAGCAAAGGCGAAGAATAGACAAGGCCAAAATGCTGGCTGGATTTTGTATGTCCGGACAGTTCCTAAAAAGATGTTTCCCGTCAGTAAGTCCGAAAGAGCATGTCGGGGCATTTGGCTAGTAAGCCCGAAGAAGCATAACCAAGTGTAAAAATGGAGGAAAAACAATGGCAAAATATAGAAAACTCGGCAGAACATCAAGCCAGAGAAAAGCATTATTAAGAAATCAGGTAACAGCACTTCTTAACAATGGAAAGATTGTTACAACAGAAGCTAAAGCAAAAGAAATCCGTAAAATTGCAGAGGGATTAATTGCATTGGCAGTAAAAGAAAAAGACAATTACGAAGAAGTTACTGTAAAAGCTAAAGTTGCCCGTAAGGATAAGGATGGCAAGAGAGTAAAAGAAGTTGTAGATGGTAAGAAAGTTACTGTATATGACGAAGTTGATAAGACAATCAAGAAAGATATGCCAAGCAGACTGCACGCTCGCCGTGAAATGCTGAAAGTTCTTTATCCGGTAAAAGAAGTTCCTACTGCACAGGCAGGAAGAAAGAAAAATACAAAAGAGGTTGATCTTGTTGCAAAATTATTTGATGAGATCGCTCCAAAATACGAGAACCGTAACGGTGGTTATACAAGAATCGTGAAGATAGGCCAGCGTAAAGGTGATGCAGCAATGGAAGTTTTAATTGAACTTGTATAGTTGTAAAGTATGGAATAGGCTCTGAGTTATTCAGAGTCTATTTTTTTACCATGCATGCGATAAAATGATCCAGTGGATCTTTAGAGTGTAGAAATTGGTATTATCTATATATGTATTTGAGTGTTAAATATATAACTATACTGTTAAATAAAATACTTTTACAAATCTGCTTACAAATTCCTTTTTTAATGTTATAATAAAAGCACTATGCTGTAGGCAAATATTAATTTTAAAGAAAGAAGGGAATTTTTAATGAGCAGATTAGAAATTGCTTCGCCAAAAAAAGCAAAAATAGTCATGGAAGGACTATACAAAGATTTGGAGCGAAGAATTGAATCAAGTCCTCCGGGATTATGTCCGGTAGATATGGCACGTGCATTCTTGGAATTGTGTCATGCGCAGACTTGCGGCAAGTGTGTTCCGTGTCGAATCGGTCTCGGACAGCTGAATCATTTTATCAAGGATGTGTTAGATGGAAAGGCAACTATGGAGACGCTGGATATTATGGAGCAGACTGCATTATCTATTATGGAATCAGCAGATTGTGCAATAGGATATGAGGCGGCTAATATGGTTTATAAGGGATTGATCGGATATCGTGATGATTATGTAGAACATATCAAGAATGGAAGATGTACTTGTACATATAATCAGCCGGTGCCATGTGTATCTTTATGTCCTGCCCATGTAGATATCCCGGGATATGTAGCACTCGTAGGAGAGGGAAGATATGCAGATGCGATCCGTCTGATTCGTAAGGATAATCCATTCCCTACCACATGTGGATTTATTTGTGAACATCCTTGTGAAGCAAGATGTCGAAGAAATATGGTGGATGATGCAATCAATATTCGTGGCCTTAAGAGAGTGGCTGCTGATTTTGCAGGAGAGGTAGAACCGCCGGTATGTGCACCAAGCACTGGAAAGAAGATCGCAATCTTGGGAGGCGGTCCAGGCGGACTGAGTGCTGCATATTATTTGCAGCTGATGGGACATCAGACAACTGTGTATGAGATGCTTCCGAAGCTTGGGGGAATGCTTCGATATGGTATTCCGAATTATCGTTTGCCGAAAGACAGGCTGGATGATGATATTGACGCCATTTTAAAGACTGGTGTAGAAGTGAAATACGGACTAAAGATTGGACAGGATATTTCAATCCAGGAATTAAGAGAACAGTATGATGCAGTGTTGATTACAATTGGGGCAAGCACTGATAAGAAGCTGGGATTAGAAGGGGAGAATGCAGAAGGCATTTTCTCTGCTGTTCAGTTCCTCAGAAATGTTGGAAAGAACATTATTATGGATCTTACCGGTAAAGAGGTTGCGGTTATCGGTGGAGGTAATGTAACAATGGATGCTGTTCGTACAGCAAAACGTCTTGGAGCGAAAAAGGTAAGCGTAGTATATCGAAGAAGAGTAGCAGATATGACGGCTCTCCCATCAGAGATTGAAGGAGCAATTGCAGAAGGAATAGAAGTTCAGACATTGAAGGCACCAGCATCTCTGGATATTGATGAGAATAATCATATAAAAGGAATTTATGTAACTCCGCAGATGATTAGTTCTATTAAGGATGGACGAGCTAGTATTAAGCCTACTGGTGAAGAGGATCTTTATATTCCTTGTGATGTTCTTGTAGTTGCCATTGGACAGAATATTGAGACAAAGCACTTTGAAGAGGCAGGCATTCCGGTTGAGCGAGGCAAGATTGTAACTAAGAAGAATGGAGCTGTTGAGACACTTCCAGGTGTATTCGCTGGAGGAGATTGTGCAAGTGGTCCTGCATCCGTTATTAAAGCAATTGCGGCTGCTAAGGTTGCAGCAGCTAATATTGATGAATATCTTGGATATCATCATGAGATTTCCTGTGATGTAGAGATTCCAGAAGCACGTCTGGATGATCGTACACCTTGTGGAAGAGTGAATCTGACCGAGCGTGAAGCAGGTGAGAGAGTGAAAGACTGGGAAGGCTGCGAAAATTGTATGACTGAAAGAGAAGCAAAGCAGGAAGCAAGCCGCTGTCTGAGATGTGATCATTTCGGATATGGAATATTCAAAGGAGGCAGAGAAAAATTATGGTAAATCTTACAATAGATGGAAAATCAATTTCGGTAGAAGAGAATACCACGATTATGGAGGCTGCCGAACAGAATGGAATTCCGATTCCAAAACTGTGTTATTTAAAGGGAATTAATGAAATTGCAGCATGCCGTGTGTGTGTGGTAGAATTGGAAGGAAAAGAAAAGCTGATTACCTCTTGTAATAACGTTGCAAAAGAGGGGATGGTTATCTATACGAACAGTCCTAAGGTACGTAAACACAGAAGAACAACTGTTGAACTGATCTTATCTCAGCATGATTGTCAGTGTGTAACCTGTTCCAGAAGTGGTAACTGTAGTCTTCAGAAAGTTGCAAATGATCTGAATATATTAGAAATCCCATATAAAATGGAGTTGGAAAAGCAACCATGGAATAAGGAATTCCCACTCATTCGTGATTCCTCAAAATGTATCAAATGTATGCGTTGTGTTCAAGTATGTGATAAAGTCCAGGGACTTGGTGTTTGGGATGTAGAAGGAACTGGTTCCAGAACGACTGTGAATGTTTCAAGACATCAATGTATCGAAGATGCACCATGTTCTCTGTGCGGACAGTGCATTACTCATTGTCCGGTTGGTGCACTTAGTGCAAGAGACGATACAGAAAAAGTATGGGATGCGATTGCTGATAAAGATAAGATCGTAGTAGCGCAGGTGGCACCAGCAGTTCGTGCTGCATGGGGAGAGGAACTTGGATTTGCGCCAGATGAAGCGACAGTTGGAAAGATTCTGGATGCATTAAAGAGAATGGGAGTTGATTATGTATTTGACACAACATTCTCGGCAGACCTTACCATTATGGAAGAAGGAACAGAATTCCTTCATCGTTTTACAGCTGGCGAGTTAAAAGATCGCCCAATGTTTACTTCATGTTGTCCAGGATGGCTTAGATTTATTAAGTCACAGTTTCCACATCTGGTAAAACAACTTTCAACAGCAAAATCACCACAGCAGATGTTTGGAGCGGTAATGAAATCTTATTTTGCTGAAAAGCTGGGCGTTTCACCTGAAAAGATCTATACTGTATCTGTTATGCCGTGTGTTGCAAAGAAGAGTGAACGTGAGATGGAATTATTCTATAAAGAATATGCTGGAAATGATATTGATGCAGTTATTACGACAAGAGAACTGGTGAAAATGATTCGTTCAGCACATATCCGTCCGGATACTCTTGCTGACATCGAAAGTGATCGCCCAATGCAGGAAGGAACCGGAGCAGGAGTTATTTTCGGAGCAACTGGTGGTGTTATGGAAGCGGCTCTTCGTACTGCTTATTATCTGCTTAAGAGTGAAAATCCGCCGGAAGATGCATTTAAGGCAGTAAGAAGCAAAGGATTCAATGAAAATAATGGTGTACAGGAAGCTGAATTCGCAATTGATGATGTGAAAGTAAGAACAGCAGTAGTCAGTGGCCTTGGAAATGCAAGAGCACTTCTGAATAAAATCGATAAAGGCGAAGTCCATTATGACTTTGTAGAAGTTATGGCCTGTCCAGGAGGCTGCGTAGGCGGTGGTGGACAGCCGATTCACGATGGAGAAGAGCGTGCATTTGAACGAGGAAAGAATCTGTATGATCTTGATAAAAAGTCAAAGCGTAGGTTCTCTCACGAAAATCAGGATATTCAGGCTTTGTATAATGAATATTTTGAAAAACCAACTTCTCATAAAGCTCATATGCTGTTACATACAGAACATAGGCTGGAAGGATTCTAAAAAATTGAATTCCTGTCTGCATAAAAGCAGGCAGGAATTTTTTTTGTGAATATGAAAAAATCTCCCGAGCATCTACGAATACCAATGAAAGTTAAAAATATAACAAATATGTGAAAAAAATATCAATTACATATTGACAAATAATTAACGAACGGATATACTATGACCATGAAATAAGTAAGACACACTTACAGGGAGGATAACCGATATGGCAACGAAAAAGAAAGAGGTAGTACCAGAGATTATTGACAATGTAGATGCTCTCGAAGCAAAAATGAAAAAAATGCGTGAAGCACAGAAAATTTTTGCTACGTATACTCAGGAGCAGGTAGACAAAATTTTCTTCGAGGCTGCAATGGCAGCGAATAAGATGCGTATTCCGCTTGCAAAACAGGCTGTAGAAGAGACAGGACGTGGTATCGTCGAAGATAAGATTATCAAAAATCATTATGCAGCAGAATATATATATAATGCCTATAAGAATACGAAAACATGTGGCGTAATTGAAGAGGATCCGGCATATGGAATCAAGAAGATTGCAGAGCCAATCGGTCTGGTTGCCGCTGTTATTCCTACCACAAATCCGACTTCAACAGCAATTTTTAAGACACTGATCTGTCTTAAGACAAGAAATGCAATCATCATTAGTCCGCATCCGGCTGCAAAGGCTTGTACAATTGCTGCCGCAAAGATTGTTCTTGATGCTGCAGTAAAAGCTGGTGCACCAGAAGGAATTATCGGCTGGATTGATGTTCCATCCCTGGAGCTTACGAATACAGTAATGAGAGATGCAGATATTATTCTCGCAACAGGTGGACCTGGAATGGTAAAAGCTGCATATTCTTCCGGTAAACCAGCACTTGGTGTTGGACCTGGAAACACACCTGTGATCATCGATGAGACTGCAGACATTAAGATGGCAGTAAACTCTATTATTCATTCTAAGACATTTGATAATGGTATGATTTGTGCATCTGAACAGTCTGTGACCGTTCTGGACAGTATCTATGATGAAGTAAAGAAAGAATTTGCATATCGTGGATGCTACTTCCTGAAACCAGGTGAAGAACTGGACAAGGTTCGTAAGACTATTATTATTAACGGAGCTTTGAATAATAAGATTCCTGGAAAATCTGCATATGAAATTGCAAAGATGGCAGGTGTGGATGTTCCAGAGAATACTAAGATATTAATCGGTGAAGTAGAATCTGTGGATATCTCTGAAGAATTTGCCCATGAGAAACTGTCTCCGGTACTTGGAATGTACAGAGCAAAGACATTTGACGAGGCACTTACAAAAGCTGCCCAGCTGGTTGCTGACGGAGGCTATGGACATACTTCTTCTCTGTATATTCATCCAGCAGAGAAAGAGAAAATTGCGAAACATGCATCAGCAATGAAGACTTGCCGTATCTTAATCAATACACCTTCTTCTCAGGGTGGTATCGGTGACCTTTATAACTTCAAGCTTGCTCCATCTCTTACACTTGGATGTGGTTCCTGGGGTGGAAACTCTGTATCTGAGAATGTAGGTGTAAAACATCTGATTAATATTAAGACGGTTGCCGAGAGGAGAGAAAACATGCTGTGGTTTAGAACACCTGAGAAGGTATACTTTAAGAAAGGATGTATGCCGGTAGCGTTGGATGAACTTG
Source organism: Dorea sp. (assembly GCA_022769185.1). Classification (GTDB taxonomy): domain Bacteria; phylum Bacillota; class Clostridia; order Lachnospirales; family Lachnospiraceae; genus Dorea_A. The sequence continues at coordinate 13,056 of JALEKG010000014.1, forward strand.
GAACAATCATGCATAAGAAAAAAGCATTCATTGTGACAGATACATTCTTATATAAAAACGGATATGTAAAACCGATTGAAGATAAATTAGATGAGATGGGAATCCAGCATACATGCTTCTATGAAGTAGCGCCAGATCCGACTTTGCAATGTGCAGAGAAAGGTACTGACCAGATGAGAGCTTTTGAACCAGATACTATCATTGCACTCGGTGGAGGATCAGCAATGGATGCGGCCAAGATCATGTGGCTGATGTACGAGCATCCGGAGGCAAACTTTGAAGATATGGCCATGGACTTTATGGATATCCGTAAAAGGGTATATACATTCCCTAAGATGGGAGAAAAAGCATATTTTGTAGCGATTCCGACATCTTCAGGTACAGGATCTGAGGTTACACCGTTTGCAATTATCACAGATGCAGAGACCGGTGTAAAATGGCCTATTGCAGATTATGAGTTATTGCCGAATATGGCAATCGTTGATGTAGACAATGCAATGACGGCTCCAAAGGGACTGACCAGTGCTTCTGGTATTGATGTAATGACACATGCGATTGAAGCATATGTATCCATTATGGCAACAGATTTTACAGATGGACTTGCGATGAAAGCAGTAAAGATGGTATTTGACTATCTGCCATCCGCATATGCGAATGGTGCAAATGATCCGGTGGCAAGAGAAAAGATGGCAAATGCTTCTTGTATGGCAGGTATGGCATTTGCGAATGCATTCCTTGGACTGAATCACTCCATGGCTCACAAACTGGGTGCTTTCCATCACTTACCACACGGTGTTGCCAATGCAGTTATTTTGACAGAGGTTATGAAATACAATGCAGCAGAAGTCCCGACCAAAATGGGAACATTTTCTCAGTACCAGTATCCACATGCGCTTGCAAGATACGCCGAACTGGGACGATATGCAGGATGTAAGGGGAATACAGATCAGGAAGTATTCGATGACTTCATCGCAAGGCTGGAAGATCTGAAAGAAAAAATCGGTATAAAGAAGACAATTAAAGATTATGGTATTGATGAGAAGTATTTCCTGGATACACTGGATGATATGGTAGAACAGGCATTCAACGATCAGTGTACAGGTGCTAATCCAAGATATCCATTGATGAAAGAGATGAAAGAAATTTATCTGAAATGTTATTATGGAAAATAAGATTAATTTGCTATCCTCTCAAATTTAGATAGATGTGTTTCTCAGTGAAAAGAGTACAGTGGTAAAACACTGTGCTCTTTTCGTATATTATTCAAATATAGTTAAAAAAATAACAATAATAAAATAAGTAAAAAATAAGTTAAAAAAATATCAAATATACCTTCCAAAATATCGAAGACGGGTGTATAATGCAAATATCGAATAAAAAGAACGGCTGAAACATAACAAGGAGGTATAGCTATGAAACTAGAAAATGGAAATCTGATCGTGAAACGTCCTTATAAAGAGGTTTATAAAACAGAGGATGGAATCGTAAAAGTATTTGAACCAACTCATCCGAAGTCAGCAGTATTTAATGAAGCGCTGAATACGGTAAGAGTAGAAGAGACGGGGCTTGAGATACCGAAACTGAAAGAAGTTGTTCAGATTGACGGAAAATGGTCACTGGTGATAGAATATAAAGATGGAAAGACTCTGGAAGAGATGATGAAGGTAGATCATGATAATCTGGAAAAATATATGTCAGATTTTGTAGATCTGCAAATGAAAGTTCAGAGTAAAAAAGCACCAATGCTCAATAAATTGAAAGATAAACTGGCAAAACAGATTAATAGTTTAAAGGATTTGGATGCAACACAGCGCTATGAACTCCTGACACGCCTGGAGAGTATGCCGAAGCATGATAAACTGTGCCATGGTGATTTTAATCCTAGCAATGTAATTGTAGGAAAGAACGGGAAGATGACAGTGGTAGACTGGGCGCATGCGACACAGGGAAATGCAAGTGCAGATGCAGCTATGACATATCTTCTTTTTGCTCTGAAGAATCAAGAGACTGCGGATCTGTATCTGAAATTGTTCTGTAAGAAGAGTGATACTGCCAAGCAGTATGTTCAGCAATGGCTTCCGATTGTGGCTGCATCTCAGCTGGAAAAGGAGAATGAGCTGGAAAAAGATTTCCTCTTAAAGTGGATTGATGTTATGGAATATCAATAAGAGAATCAATAATAGTTGATAAAAAGGAGAATAGCATGAAATTATTTCAGCAGAAACCAGAGATACAAAAGTATCATAATGCACAGGAATTTGTGGAAGAATTTGAAATTGGAGAGGGAGATTTCATCCTGGCAAGTAAATCTATATATCAGAAGTATTTTACGGATTTTGAGCTTTCGGCAGAAGTGCATTTTAAAGGTGAATATGGTTCCGGCGAACCTACGGATGTCATGGTAGATGGTTTACTTGCTGATTTTCGAAAGACGAATTGTAATAGAATTGTTGCGATTGGCGGAGGTGCCGTGATTGATATGGCAAAGATCCTGGTGCTGGAGGGAGGATTTCGTGCCAGTGAATACTATCAAAAACAGGTATCACTTAAGAAGGTGCGGACTTTGATCGCAGTACCAACGACGTGTGGAGCCGGATCAGAATCTTCGAATATTTCGATTGCTGAGATAACAGAAATGCATACAAAGTTTGGATTGGCAGATGATGCGATCTATCCAGATTATGCGGTGCTGATTCCAGAACTTTTGTCAGAACTTCCATATCCTTTCTTTGCAACCAGTGCGATTGATGCATTCATTCATGCGATTGAATCTTATGTGTCACCGAGAGCGAATCTGTATACACAGATGTTCAGCGAAAAGGCAATGAAAATGATTCTTGAAGGATTTCAGAGGATTGTTGAGAATGGACCAGAGTATCGAATGAACCTCTTAGATGATTTTCTTGTGGCGAGTGATCTGGCCGGAATTGCATTTGGCAATGCCGGAACTGGAGCAGTACATGCGATGTCTTATCCACTGAGTGGAATCTATCATGTGACACATGGTGAAGCAAATTATCAGTTTTTGACAGCTGTGTTCAGCATGTATCAGAGACTGAATCCAGACGGTGATATTCGAAAGCTGAATGCATTTTTGGGAGAGATTCTTCATTGTGATGTAAATGATGTATATGAGAATATGGAGAGATTACTGAGTCGGATTATACAGAAAAGACCTCTCCGTACTTATGGAATGAAAGAAGAAGATATCCAGGAGTTTGCAAAGAGTGTAGAAAAAACGCAGCAGCGGCTTTTGAATCAGAGCTTTGTAAAACTAACAGTGCCGCAGATGGCTGAGATTTATAAATCGTTGTATTAAAAGGTATATAAAAAGATGAACCGTTTTGAGGGTTCATCTTTTTATATAGAATAAAGTGCTTTCACTAAAAAAATACATTACCACCGATATTAATTCCGGATACACCTGTTGAAGCTGATCTGAATTGATAACAATGAATGACCGCAGAGTGTCTTGCTCCTGCAAGTGCATCCTGGGCCACGGTATATGCTGTGGAAGATGCTCCTGTTTCTAAAACTCTTTTTAATGAGCCATTCCATGTAGGAGCAAATTGTCCGGGCTGATAGATGACTTCCCGAAGTGTATTGGGATAAGCAGGACTTTCTACGCGGTTCATAATAACGGTTGCGACTGCAAGCATTCCTTCATAACCACCAGCCTCACATTGCAGAATCGCAGCAAATAAAGCTACATCTGAAGTGGATGACGGGGTGGATGGACGATTAGCAGAACCATTATTTGTATGGCTTCCGCTATCATTAGCAGAAGACGGTTTTAAAGAACCTGATATAGAGTCATTTTGCGCAGTTTTTAAAGCTTCTTCTGCAGCTTTTGCACGATCCAGTTCTTCCTGGTAGTCGGCTAATTGAGCGGATGTGGAAGAAATCCGGGAATTCAGTTCTTCTTGTTTAGCGGACAGGTCAGATTCAAGACTGGCTAATTCTTTCTGTTTTTCTTCCAGATCTTTCTGCTTTTCCTCTACATTTTTACGTACTTCTTTTAACTCTTCAAGCATTGAACGGTCATATTCGCTGATTGAAGTAATGTATTCTGCTTTGTTTAGAAAATCTCCCATGTCTTCTGATGAAAATAATATCTGAAGTAAAGAAGTATTGCCGCCTTCATACATGAATTTGATTCGGTCTTTCATGGAATCATATTGGGCTTCTTCATTTAACTGAGCTGATGCAAGATCCAGTTTTGATTTTTCTACTTCTGCAGACAATTCTTCCACCTGTGCAGAAGCAGCATCCAACTCTGCACTCAGTGTAGAAAGCTGTTCATTTAAGGTGTTTAATTCGCCTTGCAGATCAGAGGTTTGTTTCTCTAATTCCTTGGTCTTAGAAGGTGCTGAATATACGGGAGTACTAATGGAAGCAATTGTTACGGTACTGATGAATAATGCCAGTGCTGATCGTAATATACGTTTCTTTTTCCTGATAATCATATTCCTATCCTTTCATTGTATCAATATAACTGTTCTCTTTATACGGAAATCTGCTGAGCAGTTACTATCAAATGCTTATTTATTATACAACAAATTGCTTTATAAAGCAAATTTTGTTAGAATAGAAAAAGGAAAATATTTATGAACATCATTTATGAAAGGAATATTTCTATGAAAAAATATGAAGAAGAAAAGTATAAATTTGAAAATATAAAGGATAAAATCTATCCGTGGGTGAAAGAGGAACTGGTTGATTCACAGGCATTGAACGGAAAGCATTTTTCTGAGAAAGATGCTCCGGTTGTGGTATTTCTGGAAGAAATTAAGATTATATTTGTTATAAGAAGAGGAGAGAGTGTATTTGAAGTATTAAAAGATAACATGCTTCCGCCGGAATGTGATATTATTGATCTGTATCATACTGCCTGCGAGAATCTGGCCCGGGATGTAGAGTTTGTGATTGCGAATACCTGGTATGGTGCTTATGGAATTGTAGCAGACGGATATCATGAGGCAAGTGCTTTGTGCCTGAAACATATCTGGCAGGTTTGTGTGGAGAAACTGCAGGATGATCTGGTAATTGTGGCACCATGTAAAGACACGATTCTCTTTGCACCGGCGGGGAAAACGGAGATTGTGGATAAGATGATTGAGCATGGACAGACATCTTACGATCAGAGTACGGACAGAATCAGTATGAGACCGATGCTGTTTTCTAGAGAAGGAAAGGAATTATGTGTCTATGAAGATTAGGGCGAAAATGATCGGAATGGATCTGGATGGAACTCTTCTTACCACTCAGAAGACTCTGCTTCCTTATACAAGGAAGATTCTGAGACGTGCAATTGATCAGGGCATGATCGTTCTTCCGGCAACTGGAAGACCCTTTAGCGGACTTCCGGAGGAAATAGTACATTTTCCGGGAATGCGTTACGCAGTGACTGCGAATGGAGGAAGAATCCTGGACATTGGACAGAAAAAAGTCTTATACGAGAAATTGCTCCCGGCAGATACTGCGTTTGAGATACTAAAAATATTTGAACAATATGATACACTTCGTGAAATTTATTACGATGGAATCGGTTTCGCACAGGAGGACGCACTTCATAATATTTCACATTACATAGAGTCGCCTCCAATGGCGGAATATATTGTAACTACACGAAAACCTGTGTCAGATGTTCATGCTAAGTTTGTGGAGACCAATCGTCCGGTAGATAAGATTCAGGCACTATTTGCAACACAGGAAGACAAATATGCTGCATTGGAAGAATTACAGAAGATTCCGGATCTGGAGATCACTGGTGCGCTGGAAAAAAATATTGAGATTAATCCAAAAGGGGTTCATAAGGGGAAGGCCATGATTACGCTCGGGGAGTTTTTGGGAATCAGTAGAGAAGAGATGATGGCTTTTGGTGATGGTTCCAATGACACACGTATGCTTAGGGAAGTGGGGATAGGAGTTGCGATGGAAAACGGAACGGATGAAGTCAAGGCGGCAGCAGATTATATTACCATGTCAAATGATGAAGAAGGCGTGGCCAGATTCATTGAAAAATATGTACTGGATTAAGGAAAGGAGCACATAATGTTAGATGTATTAAAAGTAATTATTCTTGGAATTGTAGAGGGAATCACAGAATGGCTTCCGGTCAGCAGCACGGGGCATCTGATTCTGGTGGGCGATCTGCTTCAGCCGGGAGTTTCTGATGAATTTATGGAGATGTTTAATGTGGTGATACAGCTGGGCGCTATTATGGCAGTCGTGGTTCTGTATTTTCATAAGTTGAATCCATTTTCGAAAAGAAAGACTCAGAAGCAGAAGATGTTGACGTGGCAGATGTGGATTAAAGTGTTGATCGCTTCGGTCCCGGCAGCAATTGTAGGATTGTTATTCAATGATATTCTCGATGAATTATTCTATAAGCCACTCCCGGTTGCCATTATGCTGATTGTATATGGTGTATTGTTTATTTTAATAGAGAACAAAAATGCAAAGAAACGGCCGGAAGTGACGAAAATCTCTCAGCTTTCCGTTCAGATGCTTTTGTGGATCGGCTTTTTTCAGATGCTTGCATTGATTCCCGGAACATCTAGATCGGGGGCAACGATCATTGGTGCTCTGATCATTGGCGTATCCAGAGAGACGGCAGCAGAATTCACGTTCTTTCTGGCGATTCCGGTTATGTTTGGAGCGAGTCTGTTAAAGCTGATCAAATTTGGATTCCATTTTACCGGTATGGAATTTGGCCTTCTGATGCTGGGATGTCTGGTATCTTTTGGGGTGTCTGTCTTTGCAATCAAGTTCTTGATGGGGTATATCAAGAAGCATGATTTTAAAGTATTTGGATATTACAGAATCATTCTTGGAGCTATTATCGTAGTGGTTTCCGTGGTACAGATGGTACTTGCAAAATAATATGCATTAGAATATACAAAATAATATACAAAGAAAAAGAGGCTTTTTTACTGAAATATGTGGAAAAAGCCTCTTGCTTTTTACGAGAAACATGATAAAATATAAAACAGATTTGAATATTTATGCAAAAATGAATGAATCTGGAGGAAAGAATATGAAAATGAAGAAGTTAGTCAGTGTACTTTTAATTGCAGCATGTGTATGTTCATTTGCAGCATGTGGATCTAAAGAAGCAACAGAATCTGAAGGAAGCACAAGTGAGGAAAAGGATACTCTCGTAATGGCAACAAATGCAGAGTTCCCACCGTATGAGTATTACGAGGGAGATGATATTGTCGGAATTGACGCTGAAATTGCACAGGCAATCGCAGAGGAACTGGGAATGGAACTGAAGATTGAAGATATGGCATTTGATTCTATCATTCCTGCAATTACCAGTGGAAAAGCAGATTTCGGCGCTGCAGGTATGACAGTAACTGAAGACCGGAAAGAAAATGTTGATTTTACCGATACTTATGCAACTGCAACACAGGTAATCATCGTAAAAGAAGACAGCGAGATTGCAGGCCCAGACGATCTGGAAGGAAAGAAGATCGGTGTTCAGTTAGGTACCACCGGTGATATCTATGCAAGCGACATCAAAGATGCGGAAGTGGAACAGTATAACAAGGGATTTGAGGCCGTACAGGCACTGACACAGGGCAAGATAGATGCTGTTGTGATCGACGGAGAACCTGCAAAGGAATTCGTATCACAGACAGAAGGCCTTAAAATTCTGGATGAAGCGTTTACAGAAGAAGAGTATGCAATTGCAGTGGCAAAGGGAAATGACGAGCTGAGAGAGCAGATCAATGCTGCACTTGCAACATTGAAAGAATCTGGAAAAATCGATGAAATTGTTGCAAAATATATTTCCGCAGATGATGCAGAATAATTAGAAAAGATAAGGATGTTAAGTATGTTTCAGACATTTCAGGATAAGTTCTATAATAATTTTATAGCAGAGGATCGTTGGAAATATATCTGGGACGGCCTGGGGGTTACCTTAAAGGTAACCTTCTTTGCAGTTCTCCTGGGTATTGTGCTGGGATTCCTGGTTGCAATTGTACGTTCCACTTACGACAGGACTGGAAAGCTTAAGCTTTTAAATGCAATCTGTAAATTGTATCTGACGGTATTCCGTGGAACCCCGGTAGTGGTACAGCTTTTGATTATTTATTTCGTAATATTTGGAAGTGTTGATATCAGTAAAATTTTAGTAGCGGTGCTGGCATTCGGTATTAATTCAGGAGCCTATGTTGCAGAAATTTTCCGTTCTGGTATTATGTCGATCGATAACGGACAGTTCGAAGCCGGAAGAAGCCTGGGATTTAATTATACACAGACGATGGTGCATATCATCATGCCACAGGCATTTAAAAATGTTCTACCGGCACTTGGAAATGAGTTTATCTCCCTGTTGAAGGAAACATCTGTATCTGGATATATTGCCCTGCAGGATCTGACGAAAGGTGGAGATATTATACGAAGCCGTACGTACGATGCGTTTATGCCGTTGATTGCCGTTGCAGCAATCTATCTGGTGATGGTATTGATATTTTCTAAACTGGTGAGCATTCTGGAAAGGAGGTTAAGGAGCAGTGACCACTAATAATGGAGAGGTATTAATTAAAGTAGAAAACCTGCATAAGGTATTTGGAAAGCTGCATGCACTTAACGGAGTTTCCGAAGAAATCAGAAAGGGAGAAGTGGTCGTAGTTGTCGGACCGTCTGGTTCCGGAAAATCTACGTTCTTACGTTCTCTGAATTTGCTGGAAGTCCCTTCTGAGGGGCATGTCTACTTTGAAGGTGTGGACATTACGGATAAGCATGTGGATATTGATAAACA
>JALEKG010000017.1 GCA_022769185.1 Dorea sp.
ATTACCATCATTATAATTGCATCTATCGTCATAACACATTACCTTCTTTCTAAATATTATTTACAGTCTTTTGTCAGAGGTCCTTTTACTGTCTTCTTATTAAAGAACTTGGAAAGTACGATACCAACAATTATTACAACACCAAACTGTAACAGCACTGTTCCTGTGTTATCCTGGATCACAAATGGATTCATCCATGTATCCGGGAACCATTCTTTTGTCTGCAGGAGCCAGTATCCAACCATGATTGCTACAATAATCGGCATAATATACATACATGTATTGAAGTATGCTTTCGGGAAATGAACTTCTGCACCTTTTGCATTGACCTCTTCTGTACGTAATTTTTCAACACCGTATTTCCATGCAAGGATTGCAATTAATGCACCACTTACTAACAATCCAAGACCCCATACCCAGTCCTGATTGTCAATGTTATTCAATGACCAGCAAGAGAAGCATCCTACCAGGAATCCTGCTCCACAGACTCCAACAACAGCTTTTTTACGAGATACACCAAGGTCAACTACACATTTCACTCCAACTTCAATCATGGAGAACAGTGATGTAATCGCTGCTACTGCAAGTACTCCAAAGAAAATGAATGAGATAAATCTTCCACCCGGAATCGTTGTAAACAACTGATAAATGTAAATAAATGTAAGTCCAAAGTTTCCCTGAGAGAGTGCTTCATTCGCAGCCTCCGGTGTGGCTGAAAGTGCACAGATTGCAGGAATTACCACAAGTGCTGACAGGATTGCACCAAGGTTATCACCAAGTCCCATGATCAGGCAGCTTGTAGGAACATCTTCATCTTCTCCTACATAGTTCGCATATGTAATAATGAATCCCCAGCCTGCTCCTGTACTCCATGCAGCCTGAATAAATGCCTGAATCCATGTGTTTGGACTGAAAATATACTCTTTCTTAATTGTAAAGAGGTACTGAAGCCCCTGGCTTGATCCGTTTAATGTCATTGCATAAATTGCCAGACCTACGAGAATTAAAAACAATGCCGGAATAGCAACTTTACAGAATCTTTCAATACCACCTGAAATACCCTGATATACTACAAAACATGCCACCGCAAATCCTATTGCATGGAATATAATAACCTGCAAAGGCGAATCTGTAAATGCTGTCCACAATGCCGTTGTCGTTTCCGTTGTCAGATTCGGTTTAAATGATGTAACAGAATTCACTGCATATTTTAAACAGTAACCCTGAAGCACACAATAGTAACTCATCAGGAAGAAACAAACTGCAGCTACAAAGAAGCCCATCCATGTATATTTCTTACCACCCAAATCACGGAAAGAACCGATACAGCCAAGTCTGGCTTTTTTACCAATCGCCATCTCTGTTGAAAGAAGCGGTACTGCAAAAATCAACATTGCAATTGTCCATGCTAAAATAAATGCTCCGCCACCATTTGCCGCACATACACGTGGAAAACGCCACACGTTACCTGTTCCGATACACATACCAAGCGCAGCTGCTATATAGCCTATGGTACTAAATTTTTCTTGTTTCTGTTCCATAAAATCAACCTCCATTCAATACAACACTCTTTTTTGAAGTTTCAAATTCACTGTTTATATTGTCTGTTATAATTACTCTTGAAACTTCTGAGAGTATTCGAATTTCTTTGTGGTATGCAAAGAAATTGCCAGATACTTCTGTTTATCCTTTCCCCATATCTGTTATTTTAGTTGTGATTATTTTAACATCCTTCCATTATAAAGTCAATAAAAACATTACATTTTCTTATGTTTTCCATTACATTTTCTTATGTTTTTAATATATTTTCTCAAATTCGTTTACTTATGAAAAAAAACACGTGACATCTGATGTTTTCATCATCAAATGCCACGTGCTAATTTTACACTTTTATTCAGCTACATCTTTCATACTGAAGGACATTCTTCCCATCTTGTCTTTTCCAAGGCAGACCACTTTTACTACATCGCCGAGTGTCAGCACATCCTCTACGCGGTTGATTCTTTCTTTGGAAATCTTGGAAATGTGTACCATTCCTTCTTTCCCAGGAGCAAATTCAAGAAATGCTCCAAATTCTTTGATGCTGACTACTTTTCCTTCCAGAACCTGCCCTGCTTCGAAGTCTGTTACAATGATATGGATCAGCTTGCGTGCTTCATCCATGCTCTTTGCATCTGTTCCGCAGATAGATACGGAACCGTCATCTGTAATATCAATCTTCACGCCCGTCTGATCAATGATTGCATTGATTGTTTTTCCACGCTGTCCGACAACATCGCCGATCTTCTGCGGATCGATCTGCATCTGAATGATCTTTGGTGCATATGGTCCAACTTCTGGCCTTGGTTCTGCGATTGCTTTTGACATTACTTCATCCATGATGTAAAGTCTTGCCTTTCTTGTCTTGGCAATTGCTTCTTCGATGATTGGTCTTGTCAATCCATGGATCTTAATATCCATCTGGATTGCAGTAATACCTTTGTGTGTACCTGCCACTTTAAAGTCCATATCTCCGAAGAAGTCTTCCAGTCCCTGAATATCCGTTAAAACAATGTAATCATCGTCTGTCTCCCCAGTCACCAGACCACAGGAGATACCTGCTACTGCAGATTTGATTGGTACACCCGCAGCCATCAGCGACATAGAGGATGCACACACACTGGCCTGTGAAGTGGATCCATTGGATTCAAATGTCTCTGATACAGTACGGATTGCATATGGGAACTCTGACTCACTTGGAAGTACTGGAATCAGCGCACGTTCAGCCAACGCCCCATGTCCGATCTCACGACGTCCAGGTCCTCTGGATGGTCTTGTCTCACCAACGGAGTAAGATGGAAAATTATAGTGATGCATGTATCTCTTTGTTGTCTCAGCTTCATCCAGTCCATCCAGTCTCTGTGCTTCTGCAAGTGGAGCTAATGTCGTAATATTACAGATCTGTGTCTGTCCACGAGTAAACATTGCAGAACCGTGAACTCTCGGAATCAGGTCAATCTCTGCTGCAAGCGGTCTGATCTGATCGATTTCTCTTCCATCCGGACGTTTGTGATCTTTTAAGATCATCTTGCGAACAGTCTTCTTCTGATACTGATAAATCGCATCCGGAAGCACTGCCAGCCACTCTTCATTTTCTGCAAATGCTTCTTTCAGTTTTTCCGTAATCACACGAATATTTTCTTCTCTTGTCTGCTTATCATCTGTAAATACTGCTTCTTCCATCTCAGCAGGTGTTACGATTTCTTTGATTGCTTCGAATAACTCCTCCGGCACTGCACAACTTTCATATGCATGTTTCGGTTTTCCACACTCTGCAACGATCGTATCAATAAATCTGATTACTTCCTGGTTTACTTCATGTGCCGCAAAAATCGCATCAATCATGGTCTGCTCCGGAACTTCATTTGCTCCAGCCTCTATCATGATTACTTTCTCTCTTGTGGATGCAACTGTCAGTGCAAGATCGGATACTTCCTTCTGTGCAGCTGTAGGATTAAATACAAATTCCCCATTTACCAGTCCGACTTGTGTTGTAGAAATCGGTCCGTCAAAAGGAATATCTGAAATCGTAGTAGCAATAGCTGCTCCAAGCATAGCAGTCAGCTCTGGAGAGCAGTCCTGATCTACAGACAGCACCAGATTCTCCAGTGTCACATCATTCCGGTAATCCTTTGGAAATAAAGGTCTCATCGGACGGTCGATCACACGGCAGGTCAGAATTGCATTTTCCGTTGCTTTTCCTTCTCTTTTATTGAATCCTCCCGGAATCTTTCCAACTGCATACAATCTCTCATTATACTCTACACTCAGCGGGAAGAAGTCTACACCTTCCCTTGGCTCCTCTGAAGCAGTTGCAGTACACAATACGGTTGTGTCACCATAGTGCATCAGTACCGCTCCATTTGCCTGCTTCGCAACTCTGTCAACATCAACTCTCAGAGTTCTTCCGGCTAATTCCATTTCAAACTTCTTATACATAATTTTCTCCTTTTTCTATAACTTCCTGCGGAATGAAATTTTCCCGAAACTACTGAAAAATATACTTTCCATTCAAATATACTTTTCAGTGGTCTCGGACAAACGCAATCAATCCACAGTCCAAATTATTATATCATATATCTGATAATTACGCTACACAATTCTATCTCCAAAATCAGATTTTTTGAGTTTTCCAAATCAGCACGCTTAAAATCAAAAAAGGACGTTCTTTCGAACGTCCCCTCCATGCTTATGATTATTTTCTTAAACCAAGCTTTTCGATCAGTGCACGATATCTCTCGATGTCTGTCTTCTTAAGATATGCAAGAAGTCCTCTTCTCTGACCAACCATCTTCAGAAGTCCTCTTCTTGAATGATGATCCTTCGGGTTATTCTTGAAGTGCTCTGTCAGGTCATTGATTCTTGCTGTAAGAATTGCAATCTGTACTTCCGGTGAACCTGTATCTCCAGCTGTTCTTCCGTACTGAGCTACAATCTGTTCTTTCTGTTCTTTTGAAATCATTGTTATATCCTCCTAAAAACTTATATTAACGCCTGATATTAAGTAACGGTTGGAGTATCCTATTACCGAACATCGGCTTTACCACTTGCAAAGTATATCATATGATATTGATAATGTAAAGCTTAAATTTACATTTCTTCTTCCTCATCTTCTGGATCATTGCCATCCGGCTGCAGAATCGCAAAAGCAATATTTGTCGCATGATCAGCCACACGTTCCAGCCCGGATACTGTATCTGAGAATATCATACCAGCTTCCGGTGAACATTTATTCTTTGTCAGTCTCTTTACGTGCGCTCTTTGCAGACGTTTTTCTTCCGCGTCAATCTCATCTTCTAACGTCAGAATCTCCTGCATGTGCTCTGGATTATCGTAAGCAAACATATCCAGGGAATATTCCAGGATCGTAACCACCTTGTCCATCATATCTTCCAGCTGCTTTCTGGCCTTTTCACTGAATCCGACCTGATCTTCAATCCGCATTTTCGCAGAATCCGCAAAATTCTCCGCATGGTCACCGATACGTTCAATGTCATTTACCACATGAAAAAGCCCTCCTATTAACTTTGTATCTGCGATTGGGAGATCCAGTTCATTGACCTTGACCAGATAATCTGTAATTTTTCGATTCAGAAAATCCACATATTTTTCTTTTTTGTAGACTTCCTGGATCTTTGCTTCATCCAGCATACATAAAGCATCCATTCCTGTTTTCAGATTTTGGATTGCTACCTTACCCATATGCTCAATCTCGCGGATTACGTTATGAACGGCCGTTGTAGATGATAAAATAGAACCTTCTCCTATGTAAAGCAGCTCATATTCGTCTTCTGGTGCTACATCTTTTCCCGGAACGATCTTATATGTCGCTTTCACGATCCATCCCATGAACGGGAACATCATAGCAACTTCCAACACCTTCATTAAGGTATGTACATTAGCTACTGCACGTGCCAGACTTCCGCCAGATATATACAGGATTGCATTTGTAAATGGCTTGATCGCAACAAGCAAAATACAGAAGAAGATCGCAGAACCAATCACATTAAACAAGAAATGGATCAACGCCGCCCGCTTTGCATCTTTTTTCCCGCTAAGACTTGCCACTAAAGCAGACACACAGGATCCAATGTTACATCCTAAGATCATAAATGGGCAGATTGTAAATTCCAGAAGGTGCTGCGATACCATCAGCAGAATGATACCTACCGTTGCAGAAGAACTCTGCAATACCGCTGTGATCAAAAATCCCACAAGGATTGCCGCAAACGGATTAGTCAGTGATGCAAGGAAATTCAAGATTTCCGGCGACTCTTTTACAGCCGTCATACTATCTGACATAATACTGAGTCCCATAAACAATATACCAAATCCCAGAATCACTTCTCCAATCTTCTTCACGTTCTGTTTCTTACAGAACATTACCATAATAACTCCTATGATCACAATCAGCGGAGCAATATCCGACAGATTAAACGCAATAAGCTGGCCGGTTATGGTCGTACCAATATTAGCACCCAAAATTACTCCCGAAGCCTGCATCAAATTCATAAGCCCCGAGTTTACAAAACTGACTACCATTACCGTAGTTGCATTGGACGATTGAATAATTGCAGTAAATATGATTCCCACTACCATTCCTATAAACCTGTTCTTGGTAAAGAACTCCAGGATGCTTCTCATTTTAGCGCCAGCTGCCTTTTCCAGCCCTTCGCTCATCATTTTCATACCATACAGGAAAAAACCCAATCCTCCAAACAACATAAAAATCGTCGTAATACTCATTTGTATTCTCTCCTTTTATCTGTATCCATAAAGACAATCTGCCGAAGGCAGCTCGCCTTGCATACTATACTATTCCAAAATATTGTCTTCCGCAGGCAATATCCCGGTGGATACCTGCCTTCAATTCATCAAGTCCATCAAATTTCTGTTCCGGACGACGGAACTCTAATAACTCAACAGTTACCTTTTTCCCGTATGCTTCTCCTGCATACCCGAATAAATAACTTTCTATCGAAAGACGTTTTTTATCCGATACTGTAGGCTTGATTCCTACATTTGAAATTCCAGGATACTTCTTTCCATCCACCCGCACATTACAGAAATAAACCCCGTATGGTGGTACAATCTTTTCACTGGGCCACAGTACATTCATTGTCGGAAATCCAAGCGTCCTTCCAAGCTGATATCCATGTTCTACAATTCCTTCCACCGCATATGGATATCCCAATAAAATGGATGCCAGACCTGCATTTCCCTCTTTTAATACATCTTTAATGTAAGTGCTGCTGATAATACGGCCTTCATATCGTTCCTTTTCAATAACAAACAAGTCATAGCCATATTCCCGGGCATAAGTTTCAAGCATCTGCACGTCTCCGCATTTATCATGCCCGAACCGAAAATCTGTACCTACAACAACATATGTGGCATGAAAAACATCATGTATCACATCTTTGATAAAATCTTCTGCACTTTTCCTGCTAAACTCCTCTGTAAACGGACATTCTACCAGATAATCCACCTGCCTCTCCAGGTGTCTATACCTTTCCTCACTCGCCATCAACATCTGTGGCTTGATCCCCTTACTTTTCCATAATGGTCTCATATCAAACGAACATACGATGCTGTTAATCCCCTTATTTTTGCCCAATTCCCGGACCTTTTCGACCAGCTTCTGATGTCCTTTGTGAAGGCCGTCAAACTTTCCAAAGGTCACCGCTGATTTTTGGCTGTCTGTATAATCCGACAGTTCTTTGATATATTGCATATTTGTCCCTCTTAACTATAATACATTGTAAAGATATTTACTCATTAAAAAACATTTTTACAATGTGATATTCCCGTTCTTTCTCGTGAAATCTATATAACGCAATAAAATGTCCCGTCTCATCATAAAGCCGTACATTTTCCTGATCATGGAGAGTATCTCTACACCGGAAGATCATATCTTCAGACAGTATATTTCCATTTTTTGCAAATGCACACCACCTGTCTTTTACAACCATCTTTCCATAATCAGAAAACATTGCATCAACCGGAATCAGGATTTCACCCAAACATTCTTCTTTCTGAAGCTTCTCAATTTCTTCAAGCTTCACGGCATCTGTTAAAGAAAAACGACCGACTCTGGTACGAGCCAGTGCCTCCATACAGCCGCCACATCCAAGCTTCTCACCAATATCATGGCATAAAGTACGGATATAGGTGCCCTTAGAGCAGGAAACCTCCATCTTTACTCTTGGAAGCTCCACCTCCAGAATTCTGATCTGATAGATTTCCACCCTTCTGGGTTTTCGAGCCACCACTTTTCCTTCTCTGGCAAGCTCATATAACTTCTTTCCTTCAACTTTCAATGCAGAATACATTGGAGGCACCTGATCATATCCTCCTACAAAACTTTGGATCACATCAGCCACATGCTGCTCATTCAGTCCGGAAGTATCTTTCTCTTCCAGAATCTGTCCACTGATATCCTGTGTATCCGTAGACTTTCCCAGAAGCAGAACCGCTTCATATGTTTTGTCTTTATCTGTCAACAGATCACATAATTTAGTAGCTTTGCCGAGGCATACAGGAAGGACTCCTGTAGCATCCGGATCCAGTGTCCCTGTATGTCCGATCTTCTTCTGTCCAGTAATTCTCCGAAGCTTCGCAACCACATCATGTGATGTGTATCCCTTTTCTTTATACACATTTAATATCCCGTGTATCATATATTACTCCTGTTGTCCTTCGTTCTTCTTCATCTGTACCTCAATCTGTTCTGACAGATTATTCAGCACATCATAGGCTGAACCGTGCATTGTAAATCCCGCGGCTCTCATATGTCCACCACCGCCAAAGAACTGTGCAATGCGGCTTACATCAATCTTCTCCTTGGACCTCAGACTTACTTTATAGGTATTTGGTGCGATCTCATACATAAAAACAGCCACTTCCACACCTTTGGTCACTCGGAGCTGACTTACGATTCCATCCAGATCCTTAGGTGTCACACCATAAAATTCCAAAACATTCTTTTTAATATAAGAAGCGATACAAGTGCCATTCATAAATAGAATGCTTTCCAAGAGAGCTCTCCCAAGAATCTGATTCTGTGCATATGTCTTCTCATAGAAGGTATCCTGTATTATTTTCGGGCCATTCACACCTTTTTCCAAAAGCTTTGCAGCAATCCGCATGGTCTCTGGACTTGTACAGGAATACTGGAATACTCCTGTATCATGAACAATCCCCAGATACAAAGCTTCTGCCACAGCAAGAGAAATCTTTTCCTCCTCAATGAGCTGATAGATTAATTCTGAAGTCGAGCTTGCATCAGGCATCACATAGCTTACTTCCGCAAACCCAGTATTACTAATGTGATGATCCACGCATAATGTATGTTTTGCCGCATCAAATAAGGGTGCCGAAAACTCCAGTCTGTCCTTATCTCCACAGTCCAGGCAGATAAACAGATCGTACGCTTCCTGCTCTTTTGGTATCTCATGACGGATTTCTTTTGTTGCCTCTATCAATTGAAAAGCTTCAGGAATCTCTTCCAGATAAACATCCACACATTTGTCACTGTAGTTTTCTCTGATATACTGGAAAAGTCCCATACAGGAGCCTACACAGTCTCCATCCGGACGGACATGACCGCCGATTGCTACAGAAGCAGCCTGATTCAGCATTTTATTCAACAATTCCATCTGTATCATCATCACCTTCCGATTTTAATCCTCTGGTTACTTCGTCTATCTTTTTCGACATATTTACACCATATTCTATTGACTGATCCAGAACAAACTTAATCTCTGGTGTATTTCGAAGATTCAGTGTTCTTGCCAGTTCACGGCGAATAAAACCTTCTGCACTCTGCAGGCCTTTGATTGTCTCTTCCTGCTCATGCTGATCTCCAAGCACACTGATATATGCCTTACATGTTTTTAGATCCGGGGCCACCTCTGCAGCAACCACAGAGGTCCATGGTGCAACACGGGGATCTTTGATCCCGCCTCTGATAATATTACTGAGTTCATGCTGCACTTCCGTATTCACCCTGGTATTTTTAATACTTCTTTTTCTCATATATTACTCCTGACTTATCTCGGAATTTCAACCATCTTAAATGCTTCTACCTGGTCGCCTTCCTTCACATCATTATAATTTGCAAATACAAATCCACATTCATATCCGGCTTTTACTTCTTTTACATCATCCTTAAAACGTCTCAGAGATGCAAGTGGTCCTTCAAAGATAACGATACCATCACGTGTCAGACGTACAGAACAATCTCTTTCAAATACACCATCCTGTACATAAGATCCGGCAATTGTTCCAACACCAGAAGCTTTAAATGTCTGACGGACCTCAGCATGGCCTAATACCTTCTCTTCAAATACAGGATCCAGCATACCTTTCATAGCCGCTTCTACATCTTCAATCGCATTGTAAATCACACGATACAGACGGATATCTACACCTTCTCTGTCAGCGGTTTCTTTTGCTGTTGCATCCGGACGGACATTAAATCCAATAATAATAGCATTAGATGCAGAAGCCAGGCTTACGTCAGACTCATTTACCGCACCTACACCTCCATGAATGATCTTAACTACTACTTCATCATTGGAGAGCTTCAGAAGGCTCTGTTTGATTGCTTCTACAGATCCCTGAACATCCGCTTTTACAACAATATTCAGTTCTTTCAGATTACCTTCCTGAATCTGTGTAAACAGATCATCCAGAGACAGTTTAGATTTTGTCTCATCCAGAAGTTTTACCTTACTCTGAGAAATAAATGTCTCTGCAAAGCTTCTTGCTTCTTTGTCATTTGCACATCCTACAAATACTTCACCGGCATTCGGCACATCATTCAGGCCAAGAATTTCAACCGGCATGGAAGGGCCCGCTTCTTTGACACGTTTTCCCTTATCATCCATCATGGCTCTCACTTTACCGTGTGCAGAACCAGCTGCGATAGAGTCACCCACTCTTAACGTTCCTTTTTGTACCAGAACGTTTGCAACAGGACCTCTTCCTTTATCCAGTTTTGCTTCCAGGACAAGTCCTCTTGCACGACGGTTTGGATTCGCCTTTAACTCCATAACTTCTGCAGTCAGAACGATCATCTCCATCAGATCTTCCAGACCCTCACCAGTTTTAGCAGATACCGGTACAAAAATGGTACTTCCGCCCCAGTCTTCTGGAATCAGTTCATATTCTGTCAGTTCCTGTTTTACACGTTCAATATTTGCACTAGGTTTATCAATCTTATTGACAGCCACGATGATTTCAACTCCGGCTGCTTTTGCATGATTGATTGCTTCTACCGTCTGAGGCATCACACCATCATCTGCCGCAACAACCAGAACTGCGATATCTGTAGTACTTGCTCCACGCATACGCATTGCTGTAAATGCTTCATGACCAGGTGTATCCAGGAATGTAATCTTCTCACCATTGATTTCAACAACATATGCACCACTATGCTGTGTAATACCACCTGCCTCTCTGTCGATCACATTTGTATGGCGGATCGCATCCAGCAGAGATGTCTTACCATGGTCTACGTGACCCATTACACAGACTACAGGCGGACGTTTTTTCATCTTCTTCTCGTCTTCTTCATCCTCTTTCAGAAGTTCTTCTATTACATCTACAACTTCTTCTTTCTCACAAAGGACATCAAATTCCAGTGCTATTTCTTCGGCTGTTTCATAATCAATCTCCTGATTGACAGTCACAATCTTTCCCTGCATAAATAACTTCTTAACAATCACCGACGGTACAATTTTCATCTTATCTGCCAGATCTTTAATCGTCAGAACTTCCGGAATCACGATGGATTTTACTTCTTCCACCTTCTGAACCTTCTGCTGTGGTTTCTGAAGCTGCTGTTTCGGCTCATTTTTCTTTTTGCCCTTCATCATGCCGTCTTCATCGTCCCCATGGCGATAATCTTTTTTCTTATATTCATCTTTTCCTTTTCCTTTGCTGCGCTGAGGCTTCTGTCCCTCAATCGCAGGTGCCGGAATACTGGAATTATTCCTTCTGTCACTGCTTCGTCTGTCTGATCTTTCTCCTGATTTCCGTCCCTGGTTCCTGTCTCTTCCATCACGGCTGTCTCTTCCATCGCGGCTGTCTCTTCCGTCACGCTCTGAACCGAAACGCTCCTGACGATTGCCCTGCGGACGGTCTCCTTTCTGGAATCTCTGTCCGTTCCGATTATCACGGCCTTCTCTTCCGTCACGACTTTCTCGACTATCACGATTTTCTCTATTCTCACGATTATTCTTTCCATCCGGACGTCTGTCTGAGGATCTGTCATTTCTTTCCGGACGTTCCTGACGTTTTGGTGCCTGACTCTTCTCACTGGAAACTGCAGGTCTTTCAGATGCTTTTTCCATCGGTTTCTCCTGACGTTTTTCTGTTTCTGCCTTCGGTGCAGTCTGTGCCTGTGAAATCGGACGTTTTACTGGCTCCTGTGGCTTTTCTGCCTGTTTAGGTGTCAGTTTTTCCGGACTTTTTGCCGGCTGTGTTTTTTCCTGTGCCTGAACTGGAGGAGTGATCGTTTTTTTCGCCGGACGTCCATTATTTACCTGCATCGGTCTTCCCTGAGACGGTGTCTGGCGTCCCATTCCTGGCCTTCTTCCCTGTTTTCCACCATTTTGTGTATTCTGTGGGCGGAAAACATGAACAATATTTTTCTTTTTCGGAGCTTCTGCTTCTGGCTTATCAGCCGTTTTTTCTCCCTTCGAGAATGTATTTCTCACCACATCTGCATCTGCATCTTCTACAGAACTCATATGCGTCTTTACTTCTATATTTTTACTTCTCAGGAAATCAACGATTTCTTTATTCGATACGCCTAATTCCTTTGCTAATTCATATACTTTGATTTTTGACATATAGTCTACCTCCTCTATGCAATTGTGTTATCTTCTGTGTCCATATGCTTCCTGATTCCTTTTGCAAACCCTTCATCCAAAACGGCAAGAGATGCACGGAATTCTTTTCCCATTGCATGCCCCAAGGTATCTTTATCTTTATAAAAATAGATTGGCACTTGATAAAAGTCACACATGTTCTTAAATTTCTTCTTGGTATTATCGGATGCATCATCAGCAACGATCACAAGTGAAGCTCTCCCTGATTTTACTTCTTTTTCCGTACAGAATTCTCCACTCGCCGTTTTACCTGCTTTGGTAGCCAGACTAATGAGCGACAGAACTTTATTCTGACTCAAGTAACTCCATCTCCTTTTCCAGTGCTTCATACACTTCTTTTGGAATGGCCTGTTTAAAAGAACGTTCCAGGCCTTTATTCTTTACTGCTTTTTCCAGGCATTCCTTTGATGGACAAAGATAAGCACCTCTTCCATTTTTTCTACCCGTTGCATCCAGAAGAAATTCTCCCTGCGAAGTTCGAATGACACGAATCATTTCTTTTTTACTCTTCATTTCCTGACAACCTACACATTTTCGCATAGGCAATTTTTTACTTGCGCCCACAAACGTCACCTATTCCTCTGTATCTACTTCTTCAAATTCGATTGCAGCATCTTCATCCTCTGCATATTCTTCCTCTGCAGCATCTTCATAAGGCTCTTCGTACTCTTCCTCATAAACGCCTTCACTTAATTCCATATAATTTTCCGGAAGTTCCCCAGACTCAATTGCCTGTGTCTCACTCTTAATATCAATCTTATATCCTGTCAGTCTTGCAGCCAGTCTTGCATTCTGTCCTTCTTTTCCGATTGCCAGTGACAGCTGATAATCCGGTACGATCACGCTTGCTGTCTTATCATCCGGATCTGCCATAACAGAGATTACTTTCGCCGGACTTAACGCATTTTCAATCAAAATCGCCGGATTGTCACTCCAGTTGATAATGTCAATTTTCTCTCCGCGAAGCTCATTTACAATCGCATTAACTCTCGCACCGTTCATACCAACACATGCGCCTACCGGATCTACATCCGGATCATTAGACCATACTGCAATCTTTGTTCTGCTTCCTGCTTCTCTTGCAATACTCTTAATCTCTACAATTCCATCTTTTACTTCTGTGACCTCTGATTCAAACAAACGCTTCACCAGTTCCGGATGAGTACGGGATACCAGGATCTTTGGTCCTTTGGTAGTATTCTTTACTTCCACAATATACAGCTTGATACGTTCTGTCGGTTTGAAGACCTCTCCTTTTACCTGCTCATTTTCTGTCAGCATTGCATCTGCTTTTCCAAGGTTGATGCTGACATTCTTTCCAACATAACGCTGAACAATACCCGTTACAATATCTTTTTCTTTCTCAAAATACTGGTCATATACTACCTTGCGTTCCTCTTCACGAATCTTCTGAAGAATCAGGTTCTTTGCATTTTGTGTTGCAATTCGTCCAAATGCTTTCGATTCGATCGGAACATGGACTACATCTCCGATTT
Source organism: Dorea sp. (assembly GCA_022769185.1). Lineage (GTDB taxonomy): Bacteria > Bacillota > Clostridia > Lachnospirales > Lachnospiraceae > Dorea_A. The sequence continues at coordinate 13,934 of JALEKG010000017.1, forward strand.
CATATTTGCTGTCAATTTCTTTTGCTGCATCAAGACTGATCTGCTCTAACTTATCTTCCACTTCTTCTACAACCGTTTTTTCAGCATATAACTGATAATCACAGGTTTCTCTGTCCATCACAAGTTTAATGTTGTCAGTCTTCCCGAAATGATTCTTACATGCATTCATCAGAGAATTTTCAATTGCATCCAGCAAGGTCTCTTTGCTGATATCTTTCTCTTTCTCTAAAATATTCAATGCTTCTAATAACTCTGTATTCATGATATTTCCTCCTTCACCGATCTCTAAAAATCAAAAGCCAGCCGAATCAGTGCAATATTGCTTTTTTCAAATGTTTTCAATGTCTCATCATCCAGTTCAATCGTTACGGTTGTTTCATCATAGTCCTTCAGGATCCCCGTAAATTCCTTCTGCTTCTCGACCATACGGTATGTCCTGATTTCTACTTCCTCCCCAAGACTTCTTTTGAAATCTTTTTCCTTTTTAAGTGGTCTTCCAAGTCCCGGAGAACTGACTTCCAGAATATATGCATCATCAATATAATCTTTTTCATCCAGAATATCTGAAAGCTTTCTGCTGACTGCTTCACAGTCATTCACTGTAATCCCTCCTGGTTTATCGATATATGCACGAAGATACCAATTGCTCCCCTCCTTCACATATTCTACATCCACCAGTTCGAATCCATACTCTTCCACAATCGGAATCAGAATCTCTTCTGTTTTCTGTTCGTAAATTTCTCTTTTTGACAATGTAAAATTCCTCCTTATCAAACAAAGAAGAGTGAACTTTTCGTTCACTCTTCTGCCGATTGACTTATGTAACTATTGCAAAGTATAGCACTTCATTTTCGGAAAATCAAGGGGTTCTTAAGAAAAACCTCTAAAAAACGCTATACTTTTCCATTTTTAAATGCCATCATCATCTCATTCGTGAGGCTTAAGTCCTCTTCTTTTACCGGCATCTCTTCTCTTTCAAACCATTCTGCCATTGCAAGTTCGTTTCTATCCAGCGTAATATCATCTTTTCCATCCAGTTCGCAGAAAAATCCCAAAAGCAACGTATCTGTAAATGACCATGGCTGACTCTTATAATAACGGATATTCTTTACATTCAGCCCCACTTCTTCCATAACTTCCCGGCGCACCGTATCTTCAATCGATTCCCCGATCTCATTAAAACCTGCAAGAAGTGCATACTTTTTATATTCTCGTCCAGCATACTTTGACATTAAGATCTTATTTTTATGCGTCAGTCCAATAATCACAGCCGGACAGATTTTCGGAAATTCCATAAGCCCACATTCCGGACATCTCATCATCCGCTCCTTCTCATCATGAACCATCGGTTTTCCACACCGTCCACAAAAACAATGTGACTGGTACCAGCGATATAACTGCCATCCCGTCACCGCCGCAAATTGCCGGTACTTTGGCCTTGCTCCGCGAAAATACTGATAATCTTCCAGATGATACTCTGGAAAATTGGAAGGTTCTATTCCTTCTGCCAGATAGTAGCGTTCTTCGTCTATGGTAAATAAATACGTAGAATGCTGATAAATATCTTTGTGATATCTGGAAGCCTCCCCGAATGTCAAAAAAGAGATCTGATCTTCTTCAATCTTAACGAATATCTTTCTTCCATCATAATAAAGCAAAACACTGCTTTCATCCGGTGCCTGCGGCCGATATTCATTTTTATATTCATGTGGCGAAATATTCTGTATCATATTATTACCCTCTGTACTTTGTTCCGTTTCCATCTCTCTTTGCGATCTTTAACCGGTTCAAAGTCACTTCCTTTTCATTATATACAATTTTACACTCTGTACCTTCCTCAAACAAATATACCCGCTCCAATTCATCATTCTTTTTTAGTTTGATACCGCGGACTCCAACAGCGCCCTTCTTCTTGTCAGTAACTTCCTCAGCTGCAAATCGCAGGAAATATCCTTCCTTTGTCTGTAAAACAATCTGCTGGTTATCTGTAATCACCTGGACGGTTACAAGTTCATCCTCCGGCTGCAGTTTTGTTGCCGCAATCGTACGTTTTGCTACCTGGAACTCTGTCCCTTCCACTTTCTTCACCATGCCCTGCTTCGTTGCAAACAAAATCTTCGCATACCGCATCTGCTCCGCATCGCAGAGATAAACGATCTGCTCCTGAGTACTGTCATAATTACTTACATTATCAATTGGCTGTCCCTTATCACGGAACTTGCCATATGGCAGATCCATAACCTTAATCTGATGCATCTTTCCTGTATTCGTAAAGAGACAGATCTTTCCAGTATTCATACAGGTAAATATATATTTATTTTCATGATCCGCAGCCTCTTTATTTCTCTCATAAGTACTGATATCTACCGTCTTGGCATATCCAAAACGATCCATAAGGAACATTACTTCCTGCTCTTCAACTTTCTTTTCTTCAAAGACAGCTTCCTCAGCATTCTCAATTACTGTGCGCCGCTTTGTCGCAAATTCTTTTTTCATCCGGTTCAGATCTTCGATAATAACATTCGCCATGGAATCGTAATGATTCAGGATATCCTCATATCTTGCAATATTTTCCAATGTCTCTTCATGTTCTTTCATTAATGCTTCGATTTCAAGTCCAATAAGTTTATACAGACGCATCTCCAGAATGGCAGTCGCCTGACGTTCCGTAAACCGGAGCATGGAAGCCATCTTTCTGGAAATACTGGATTTAAACTTGATATTCTCTGTGATTCCGTTCATCAGACATGCCTTTGCATCTTTAATATTCTTACTTCCACGTAAGATTTCAATAATCAGATCAATAACATCACAAGCCTTGATGAGACCCTCCTGAATCTCTTTTTTGTCCTGTTCCTTTTTTAGCAACGTCTGGTATTTCCGAGTCGCCATCTCAAACTGGAAGTCCACATGATGCTCAATAATACGCTTCAGGCCCATGGTCTCCGGTCTTCCGTCCGCAACTGCCAGCATATTAACACCAAACGTATCCTCCAGACGAGTCTTTTTATAGAGCATATTCGTCAGATTCTCTACATCTGCGCCTCTTTTCAGCTCAATGACGATTCGGATTCCTTCTTTCGAAGACTGATTGGAAATATCCACAATATCCGTCGTCTTCTTAGATTCCACCAGTGCACAGACATCATTTAGGAACTTCCCGATTCCGGATCCGATCATCGTATAAGGGATCTCCGTAATGACCAGACGTTTCTTGCCGCCTTTCATCTCTTCGACTTCTACTTTACCGCGGATCTTAATCTTACCGGTTCCAGTCTCATAGATCTGTAGGAGATCATCTTTATTGACCACGATTCCACCCGTCGGGAAATCCGGCCCCTTTATATATTTCATCAGCTGTCTTGTGCTGATCTCATCATTTTTCATATAAGCTTTTACGCCATCAATGACTTCCCCAAGATTATGAGTTGGAATGCTGGTCGCCATACCTACCGCAATTCCTTCCGCTCCGTTGACCAGAAGATTCGGAATCCTGACCGGAAGCACTTGTGGTTCTTTCTCTGTTTCATCAAAATTCGGCAGAAAATCTACAATATTTTTATCCAGATCTGCCAGATAGGCTTCCTGCGTGATCTTTGCCAGACGCGCTTCCGTATAACGCATGGCGGCAGCTCCGTCTCCTTCTATGGAGCCAAAATTCCCATGCCCGTCAACCAGGACCATTCCTTTCTTAAAATCCTGTGCCATGACCACCAGTGCCTCATAGATAGAACTGTCTCCATGCGGATGATATTTACCCATGGTATCTCCTACAATGCGCGCACACTTCCGGTAGGGTTTATCATAACGGATACCCAGTTCGTACATATCGTAAAGTGTCCGTCTCTGAACTGGCTTTAACCCGTCCCTGACATCCGGCAGAGCACGGGCTACAATTACGCTCATCGCATAATCAATGTATGATTTCTTCATTACATCCGAATATTCGGTTCTAATAATCTGTGAATCCTGCATTTTTCTTCTCCTACATCTATCTCTTCCAGAATTTTCTGATCAAATTTTCCCGATCAAATTCTTCTGTTAAATATCAAGTTCTGCTTCTGTCGCGTTTTCCACAATAAAGGTGCGTCTCGGCGGCACCTCTGATCCCATCAGCATCTCGGTCACACTGGATGCCATTCTCGCATCCTCTATTTCAACCAGTTTCAGAATACGGGTTTCAGGATTGAGTGTGGTCTCCCACAACTGCTGGGCATCCATCTCTCCCAGACCTTTATATCTCTGAAGGGTAAACGGACCATCATGCGTCTTGCGGTATTTTTCCAACGCTTTATCATCATACAGATATTCTTCTTCTCCCTTTTTGGGCATGGCCTTATAAAGAGGCGGCATGGCAATATATACATGTCCCTCATAGATCAGTTCCGGCATAAAACGGTAGAATAAAGTCAGAAGCAGCGTTGAAATATGTGCACCATCCACGTCCGCATCTGCCATGATAATGATCTTATCATAGCGCAGTTTTGTAAGATCAAAATCATTGCCATACCCTTCGGAAAATCCACAGCCAAAGGCATTGATCATCGTCTTAATCTCAGCGTTAGCCAGAATCTTATCAATACTTGCTTTTTCGACATTTAAGATCTTTCCTCTGATTGGAAGAATTGCCTGATACATCCGGTCCCTGGCAGTCTTAGCCGAACCGCCCGCAGAATCACCTTCCACAATGAAGATCTCACATTTGCTGGCATCCCGGCTCTCACAATTGGCAAGTTTTCCATTACTGTCAAAAGAATATTTCTGCTTCGTCAGAAGATTTGTCTTGGCACGTTCTTCCGTTTTTCGGATCTTAGCCGCTTTCTCCGCACATCCAATGACTTTTTTAAGCGTCTCAAGATTCCGGTCAAAATATCGGATAATCTCATCGTTTGTTACTTTACTGCAGGCTTTCGCCGCATCTGGATTATCCAGCTTTGTCTTGGTCTGCCCTTCAAATCTTGGATCCGGATGCTTGACCGAGATGATTGCTGTCATTCCATTCCGGATATCTGCACCCGTAAAGTTGGAATCCTTCTCTTTCAGGATTCCCAGTTCCCTCGCATATTGATTGATGACCGTTGTAAACGTTGTTTTAAATCCAGTCAGATGCGTACCGCCCTCTGCATTATAGATGTTATTACAAAATCCCAGTACATTTTCATGAAATTCATTTACATACTGAAAAGCCACTTCTACTTCGATTCCTTCTGATTCACCTTTAAAATATACCGGCTCATGAACCGGCTCATTTTTTGCGTTCAATTCTCTGATAAATCCCAGGATTCCATCCGGCTCATGATATACTATATGCTCCACTTCACTGCCGCGTCTGTCCTCAAAAATAATGGTAAGAGACGGATTCAGATATGCGGTTTCATGCATACGGCTCTTTACCTCTTCCGCTTTAAACCTCGTCTTTTCAAATATCGTATCATCTGGCAGGAAATTCACTTTTGTACCAGTCTTTCTGGTCTTTCCGATTTTCGGAAGCAGTCCATCTTCCAGTTCGATCACCGGCTTTCCTCTCTCGTACCTGTCGTGGTGAATATAACCGTCACGGCTGACTTCCACATCCATATAGATAGACAGTGCATTAACTACGGACGATCCGACTCCATGCAGACCTCCGCTGGTCTTATATGCGGAATCATCAAATTTTCCACCAGCATGCAACGTCGTATAAACGACTCGCTCCGCAGAGACTCCGGTCGCATGCAGATCTACCGGCACACCACGCCCATTATCTGCAACGGTCGCAGATCCGTTCTTCTCTAAAGTAACCCGGATCTCGCTGCAGTATCCTGCCAGGTGCTCATCCACTGCATTATCAACAATCTCATAAATCAGATGGTTCAGACCTTTCGTGGACACACTTCCTATATACATTCCCGGTCTTTTCCGTACCGCTTCCAGCCCTTCCAATATGGCAATACTATCCGCATCGTATGTATTTTTTTTCGCCATTCTACCTATATCCTTTCTATGCTGCAACTCCATTTTCACAGACTATTCCATGCTGCGATTATCTTAGCACAAAAGGAGATCGTAAGCAAGAAATCTTTCCTTAGAAACTCCCGCATTCAAGGCAGTTTGGGTATTACTGAGTCAGTACTGTATTTAAAGTATCTGCCAAAAGTTCCATTGCGTTTCGCATCTCTTCTACTGTATTAGTCTGTGCACCTGCCTCAATCAATAATGTTTTTGGTTTGAAATGCATATTATACCTGTATGCCCGAAGAAAAATACGCCTTGTAAATCCAGGATATTTCTTAGTTGCAGCTATCTGCATCTGAAGGGAAAATGCAAGATTATCTTCAATATAGGGATTGGGAAGATAACTGATAGATCCATTTGCTCTTGTACGACTAAGACCATTAAAAAACATGATCTGTGCAGTCGCCTTCCCATTCACCTGTGTTACCAGATGTGTTGTCTCTGCCACACCGTCACGATGCAGATCGATCACAACCTCAATACTTGGATTGTCTGATAGAATCTGCTGAATCTCTGGCTCTGCCAGCTGATAAGCTTTACTACGGTCAAGCTTTCCATCCACCAGATCATACACTCCCTTATGATGCATTGTTTCTATTCCATACTTTTGATTCAGAAGTTCGGAAAGATATGTTCCCATTCCTACGATGGTAGTATCTTCATCCCCCGATACTGAATCTGCAAATGCCTCCTGGGAATGGGTGTGATAGATCAGTACTTTAGGCCCTTTTGAAGAAGTATCAATCTTCATATCTTTTCCCAGAAGCTTCTGTGCGTCCAAAAGCTCCGAATCTGCCATTGTGCTGCTGTCAACAGTATAGAAATTTCCCAGAAGATACTCATAATCTGAAAGTTTTTCCAGGGACGTATCTATTGATGTCCCTGAAGTAGTAATCGTTTCCTGCGACGTCAGTTCCCCGACGATCAGATTCCCATCCTCATCTACCGCATTCTCATCATTTGCCTGTCTTGCCAGGATCAGCTCATAAGTCTCCTGATCTTCTACATCCGTATTCAACGTCATCTTTTCTACCGCATATACTCCCAGAGGTATCATCTCTGCCGCCTCTCTGGCAATCCATTCTGAAACAGTCATTCCCTGATCTGATTCCGCATATGTAAGTGAAGTCAGATAAGTTTCTTTTGCACTTTCTATCACCAGGAGATGAAAATGTTCCGCTATTTCTGACGTTGATAATTCCGGAATATGCACGGCCGCATACAGTATTAGAATGCAGGCTGCAGCCATTGCCACCAGCCTGCTCAGGATTCGTTTCTTCTTTGTATTCACTCTACCACTCCGCGATTCATTCTTCTAATACTATATGATGGTCCTTTTCTAATTATGTGCATGTCCCTGTGGACAAAGAAATGCATTCAGCGCTTCTGAAATCGTAAAGCTGATTCTCTTTACCGTTTCATCTATATCTTTTGGAGTAACAAACAATCCATTCAGATGCGGAGAAATCAATTCCTTCACCAATTCATATTTTTCAGCCGCATTATATCCCTGCAGGACAACCCCGACGCCTCTCAATGTTTCCGAACTTTCCAGCGCAGCGATCAGATTCTCCATCGTATCATTTACGATAGTTGCAGCATCCACAACAGTCGGAACTCCGATAGCAATCACAGGAACTCCTACTGTTTCTCTGGTGATTGCATTTCGATGATTTCCGACACCCGATCCTGGATGAATCCCTGTATCTGCAATCTGAATCGTACAATTCAACCTTCTGGAACTTCTGGCTGCCAGTGCATCAATTGCGAATATTACATCTGGTTTTGTCTCTTCTACAATGCCTTTTACAATCTCTACCGTTTCCATTCCAGTCTGAGCCATAACTCCTGGAACAATTGCACTAACCAGATGAACCTTTTCCTCTCCCATAGCATATTTCCCATACTCACGCACAATATGCCTGGTAATATTCAGATGATCAACCACATATGGTCCCAGAGCATCCGGTGTAACCTTCCGGTTTCCCAGTCCCACAACCAATACAGAATAATCCTCTTTCTTTTCCTTAACATTCTCTTTCATAAACTTCTCCAGGTACTTTTTTAACTCATCTGCGATCTCCCGATGATAGTCTTCATCTGGCACAGCCATGTTCGGAGCCTCCATTGTAATATAAGTGCCAACAGGTTTTCCCATCACTTTTGCTCCGTTCTCCGTTTCAATTTTTACAGTTGTAATTTTGATCTCACGTTCCTCATCGTACTCCTCTTCTAATATTACTCCCTGAACTTCTACATGATCCGACTCAAATCTTTCTTTTTGTTCCAATGCCAGGTCTGTTCTGATAATATACTTTTCAATCATGACTTTCATCCTCACTATGATACTTTAACCACACTGTTGGTTTATAGTTTTTACATTTTTTTAATAAATATGTATTGACAGAACACAATCCTTGCCCTAAAATAAATTCGTATGTTTCGTTAGAACGTCCGTGTCCGGCTCTAACGAACGGGAAAATCGACAAAGATCGAAATACACGATATCGGAGGTGGACAAATTGGCTAATATCAAATCTGCAAAGAAAAGAATCTTAGTAAACGAAACAAAAGCTGCTAGAAACAAAGCAATCAAATCTAAAGTAAAAACTTGTGTGAAGAAAGTTGAGACAGCTGTAGCTAACAAAGATGCCGCTGCTGCTGCAGAAGCATTAAAGGTTGCAATCGTTGAAATCAACAAAGCAGGAAGCAAGGGTGTTTATCACAAAAACACATGTGCCAGAAAGATTTCCCGTTTAACAAAAGCTGTTAACGGTATTGCTTAATAATAAAGAATTATGAGTTGCACAAAAAAACAGCCATCCCGTCAGTGGCTGTTTTTTTGTATTCATACGATGATAATTCTGCTCTTTTTCCTGCGTATCACATTACACAGCAGAATATCCATAGCTGTTCACAATTGCGTCTACTTTTTCTCCCGCTTTGCACCACGGGCAATCCTGACTCGGATATACCTGATATTCCGGAATATCTTTCGTTGTAAAAGCAGCACATATATCCATTCCGGCAACTCTTGAAACCGCACTGAACAACGCACATACACCTGTTACATTTCCTCCATAATATAGAACTGTATCCATCGCACGAAGCATTGTCTTACCGGTATTGATCGAACCTACAAGTATCAGTACGTTCTGTCCGCCCACCATACGCCTGGTATTATCCCGAAACATCATCTGTCCAAATTGATTTTGCTCTGGTACCACAATAGAAATATTTTTACCGCGATTTACTGATATATTCCCCGGCTCCTCCAGAGTTTCTGCCATAAATGCCCCCACGACTTCCATTCCATCCAGACATACGATCGTATCTACTTCTGTAGTCGCAAGATAATTCTCAGCCAGCATCTTTGCTGCTTCCCGTGCATGATCACATCTGCATTTAATTGTAGAAATATCAATGTACGTATTTACATGGGAATGGGTTCTTGCAAAATGTCCCTGCATAACCTTAATCCGAACCTTTGGATTTTTTGCAGAACGCAAATTTTCTAATCTCGTATCCATATCCTTCGCTCCTTTCTTTCAGATTTTCCAATTCTTGTTATTAATTTAATTTTACCACAATTCGAAATACAATTCATTAAATATATAATCTAAAATAAGGACACAGCTTATGCTGTGTCCCTATGTACTCTCATTCGATCCTATTAATTAGTTATTGATTAGTTTATCTTCGCCATTCCAGCTGTACAACTGTCTGATCTCTTTACCAATCTTCTCAGATGGATGCTCAGCTGCACGTTTTCTCATAGCCTTAAAGTGTACCTGGCGTCCTGCAGGTGACATATCAAGCAGGAAGTCTTTTGCGAATGTACCATCCTGGATATCTGTCAGGATCTGCTTCATAGCTTTCTTTGTATCTTCTGTAATGATCTTAGGTCCTGTAATATAATCGCCATACTCAGCTGTATTAGAGATAGAATATCTCATTCCTTCGAAACCACTCTGATAGATCAGGTCAACGATCAGCTTCATCTCATGGATACATTCAAAGTATGCATTTCTCGGATCATATCCAGCTTCTGTAAGTGTTTCAAAACCAGCCTGCATCAGTGCACATACACCACCGCAAAGAACTGCCTGCTCACCAAAGAGGTCAGTCTCTGTCTCTGTACGGAAAGTTGTCTCAAGAAGTCCAGCTCTTGCTCCACCGATTCCAAGACCGTAAGCCATTGCTTTCTCCCATGCTTTTCCTGTATAATCCTGCTCAACAGCGATCAGACAAGGTGTTCCCTTTCCAGCCTGATATTCACTTCTTACTGTATGTCCAGGTGCCTTTGGTGCGATCATTGCAACATCAACATTCTTTGGTGGTTTGATACATCCAAAGTGAATGTTAAATCCATGTGCAAACATCAGCATATTGCCTTCTTCAAGATTTGGCTCGATGTCATTCTTATACATATCAGCCTGTAACTCATCGTTGATCAGGATCATAATGATATCAGCCTGTTTTGCTGCTTCTGCTGCTGTAAACACTTCAAATCCCTGTGCCTCAGCCTTTGCCCAGGATCTGCTTCCTTCGTAAAGACCAATGATAACGTCACATCCAGATTCTTTTAAGTTAAGGGCATGTGCATGTCCCTGGCTACCGTAACCAATAATTGCAATCTTCTTCCCCTCTAATACAGATAAATTGCAATCTTCCTGATAAAAAATTCTTGCTGCCATTTTAGCATTCCTCCTAAATTTGTTATAAATGATGTTATAATTATATATTTGTTAAACAGAATCCAGCCATAAGCCGGTTCTGCTTAATGTCCTGTGAAGTTATAAGACTTCAATATTTCCCTCCTGGTCGATCAAAGTAACATCCTTGATTCCACGACTTAAGCCGGTAATTCCTGTTCTTGCCAGTTCCAGAATCTCATACCCCTCTAAAAGATTCAGAAAAGCCTCCAGCTTAGACTTTGTTCCGGTAAGCTCTACCATAAGGGAATCTTTCTCAACATCCACGATCTTGGCACGGAAAATATCAGCTACAGAAATGATCTCTGCACGCTCCGCCTTATTTGCCCGAACCTTGACCATGATCAATTCACGATATACAGAATCTTCCGGTCTTAATACTTTAATCTCAATTACGTCTTCCAACTTTCTTACCTGTTTTTCAATCTGGGATAAGATCAACTCATCTCCACTTGCAACAATCGTAATTCTGGTAAACCTTGGATCTGCAGTGACTCCGGCAGAAATACTGTCGATGCTATATCCCCGTCTGCTGAACAGACCTGATATACGGCTTAAAACGCCGGAATTATTGTCGACCAATAATGAATAAACCCTTTGCATACTACACCTCTTTCCCCAATCGTACACTTTTCTATAGAGAAAAAAACAGAGCAAGCTCTGTTTTTTTATAATAACAATATCCTCTCTTTTTGTCAAGTAAATAGATCTACTTTTTCCAGAAATCTTTAAATTCATTTATTTTCTGCCATTTTCAGAATCTCTTCTGGAAGTTTCACAATATAATCTGCCCCTGCAGCTTCCAACTCCTCTCTGGTTCCAAATCCATATAATACTCCGAGACAGTCTATCCCTGCATGCTTTGCCCCAATCACGTCATGTTCCCGGTCTCCCACCATAAGTACACCTGACCGCTCATGAATCCCACATACTTGCAACGCATATTCAATCACTTCCTCTTTTGTACCGCGCCCGCCATTCATTTCCATTCCGGCGACATAATCAAAATAAGGTTCCAAGTGAAAGTATTTAATAATTTGTCTTGCATAAGGCTCCGGCTTTGAAGTGGCTACGATCAGCTGTTTTCCTGCTTTCTTAAGACCTATAAGCAGATCTTCAAATCCATCATAGACACGATTTTCAAAAATACCACGGTCACTGTAATACTCTCTGTAATATACCACTCCCATCTCACACTGTTCCTCATCAAACCCGTAAAATCTGGCAAAAGAATCAGTAAGTGGAGGTCCTATGAACCGGTAAAGCTTCTTTCGGTCTGTCTCTTCAATTCCAAATTTTTTTAAAGCGTATATTACGGAATTCGTAATTCCCAAAGAAGAATCTGTAATTGTCCCATCCAGATCAAATAAGTATGTGGCATAATTTTTCATGAATATTTTTATCTTCCTCCATCCTGATAATACTTCAAAAGCTGTTTTAACATCTCTATCTCCTCTTTCAGTTTCTTCCCATTATCCGTATCTCCAACCATGACTCTGTGGGCTTCTGTTTCGAACATGGTAGAAGTGGACTCAATATCTGTATTATTTTGTAACGCTTTTTCTACACTTTCAAACGGCTGATGCGCTTTGATTCTCATCCCATGGGAATTATAGATCAGTGTATAGCCTGCGATCCCCGTTGTCTTATGGTATGCTTTACTGAATCCGCCATCTATGACAATTAGTTTTCCCTTCGCTCTTACCGGCTCTTCTCCCTTACCGGTCCTGACCGGCGTATGTCCATTGATGATATGAGATAATTTAGAATATAATCCAAATTCCCTCAAAATCATATTACAGGTCTTTACCGAATAATAATGCTTATAATATGGATTCACTTCTTCCTTCCAGGCTGTGTTATCTGCAATAAAAGTTCTTTCAAAAGTCTTTACATTTCTTCCAGATAATGGGGACTTTCTACCACACCACAAATACCACATAAAATCCAGATCTGACTGCTTCGGATTCGAAGTGCGAACTCTTCTGGCAATCATCTCAGCATAATCCAGATATTCCTTTCCCATATAGGTCTTACCATTCATATGAATGCCGTCAAAATTTCCATCCTCATCCAGTGGAATACATCCATGATATAACAGATTGCCATTATAACGTCTGTACATACTTCCCTTTTCATATAAGAAATCAATATGAGTCTGCAGCCTCTGACTGTTCAGGAATGAGAATTTTAATTCATTTAATACTTCACATTCTCCCTCTGACAGTTCGTATTCCTTTCCCTTTTCGATCGTCGGGAAATCCGTGTCCTGCATAGGATAGATCCGGCCTTCACATTCTACCGTTTTATTCTCATAATCAATCTTATGAAGCATTCTTCTTTCTTTCATATCATATTCTGGATTTCGGTCTATGATCTGACCTTCCAGCTTAAACAAAATCACAGAAATTGCTTTGTATGCTGCATCCATGGGGGATAGATCCTTATAAGTGTGTTCCGCAAACAGAACCAGAGGACGCAGACTGATACCATATCCACTTTCCATGATCTGAATACAATTATATTTGATATTATTGCGCACTACCATCGCAATACATGCCTCACTTCCCGAGGCCGCACCCATCCACAGGATATCATGATTTCCCCATTCGATATCTAGAGAGTGATATTCCATCAGAAGATCCAGAATCTTATCAGCGCTTCCACCTCTGTCAAAGATATCTCCTACAATATGCAAGTGATCAACTGCAAGTCGTTTGATTAATTCTGACAATGCAATGATAAATTCATCTGAATTGTCGATTCCAATAATTGTATCTAATATTTTCTCATGATAAACATACTGGTTTCCATCCTCGTCCGGCATAAAATGAAGCAGCTCATCAATAATATATTCAAATTCCGACGGCATAGCCTTCCTGACCTTTGACCTTGTATACTTGGAAGAGACCGTCTTAGCAAGTTCAATCAGATATGTAAGCGTCATATGATACCATTCTTCTGAAAGAACTCCCTGCTGCTTCTTTCTACTCAGAACCTCTCTCGGATAATAAATTAGCGTACAGATCTCATCTCTTTCCATTTCGCTTAACTGATCATGCCACAGCATGTTCACTTTCTCTTTAATGACTCCTGAACAGTTATTCATGATATGCAAAAATGCTTCATATTCTCCATGAATATCACTCATAAAATGCTCCGTGCCTTTCGGCAGATTAATGATCGCATTCAGATTGATAATCTCTCCACAGACCGCCTGCTTTGATGGATATTTTTCTTTTAATAACTTTAGCCATATTTTTCTATCTTCCATGAATTATACTCCTGAATATGCTTGAAATCCTCCATCAACCGGGATAACCACCCCGTCAACAAATCCTGACATCTCTTCATCAGCCAGATAGAACAATGTTCCCAGAAGTTCTTTGGGTTCACCCATACGTTCCATCGGAGTATTCCGAAGGATCTTTTCTGTTCTCGCAGTCGGATTCCCATTTTCATCATAAAGCAGTGAATAATTTTGTTGTGTCAGGAAAAATCCAGGTGCAATCGCGTTGCAACGGATTCCTTCTTTTGCGAAATACACCGAAAGCCACTGTGTAAAATTAGAAATCGCAGCCTTTGCTCCGCTGTAGCCAGGAATCGTTGTAAGTGGAGTATACGCATTCATACTGGAAATATTGATAATGCTGCATCCTTTTTTCCCGATCATATCTTTTGTAAATACCTGGGTAGGAATCCAGGTTCCCATAAAGTTCAGTTTAATGACACTTTCGACTCCCTCCGGTTCTATATCAAAAAATGTCTTTAATTCTCCGATATGTTCTGCTTTCAGGAATTCATCCTGTGTATTGCCCCTGGCACTGTTTCCTCCTGCTCCATTAATCAGAATGTCACAAGTTCCAAGCTCTGAAACGACTTTTCCACGGACTTCTTCCATTGCTGCTTTATCAAGCACATTTCCTCCATATGCTCTGGCAGTCAGTCCTTTTGCAGTCAGCCTTTCAGCAATTACAGCTACTTTCTCCTCATGAAGACCAATCAGCGCCACCTTATTTCCCGTCTCTGCCATTGCCTCTGCCATTGCTGAGCATAAAACTCCACCTGCACCAGTAATCACTACTACTTTGTCTTTCATCATAAACCCTTCTCCTCCCTGTTCTTTCGATACTTGTTTTATTCATTCACTTTATCATTCCCAATTACAAACTGTGAGTAGTTTTTTTATGATTTCTAGTATTTTTTTACTATTATAACATGGAATTTTCTCTAACACTATCTCCTGAAGCATTGTTTTAGAAAAAGAAATAATCAACAATCCACAATCCGAACAAATGTAAAGGATAAAATAAATAGAAAAACCATTTCTGGTACTTCCTCGTTTTGGAAGAACATTTTCCATTATAAAAACATAAAATCACAATCCCAGATGCGGCAATTCCCATACAGCTTATCAGAGAATGAATCACCGACTCTCTGGTTGGATACGTATTACTGTAAGAAAGCAAATTCATCAGTCCAAACAACGCTATATCAACCGTATAGGAAAAAGCTGTCCGTTTCCAGTTTCCCTTACTCCATACAAAGAGAATCGTAAAGATACCTGCAAGCCAAGCCCAGTCCGTGAAAGTTGTACAGAAAACCAGGACAATGATCAACCCGGTTTTTTCGCCTTTATTCTTTACATTTTCCATAACAAATATAATTAGAAAACAGAGAAACAAAGTAAACATCATATTAAGATTCTCTGCTCCCAATGCAAGTGAATATGGAATCTGCGAAATCACTCCAAACACCAGAAGTCTCTGAGCATATTTCTTTCTGGAATGTGTATAATGATACCCTTCTACAAGAAAATAACACATAGTAACTGCTGTAAAATATCCAATATCTGTCATAATCTCATTCCCCGCTGTTCCAGTTTCCAGAAACACACAGGCAAAATGATTACAGAACATCGTAAGCATTGCTAGAAGCTTGATTGTCTCTCGATTCATAAAATTCTCTCAATCCCCCAAAAAAAGAGCTGCATTTTGCTGCAGCTCCGTTTTTTATTTCACCAGTAAAGATTTTCCTGTCATTTCTTTCGGCTGTTCCATACCCATCAACTCAATTAAAGTCGGAGCAATGTCTGCCAGACAGCCACCTTCTCTTAACTTATAGGCCGGATCTGCATTTACCAGAATAAATGGTACCGGATTCGTTGTATGAGCAGTGAATGGTTCCCCCGTCTCGTCATCAATCAACTGTTCAGCATTTCCGTGATCCGCACAAATAAACATCTGTCCGTCTACTTCCTTCAGTGCTGCAACAGCCTTTCCCACGCACTCATCGACTGCTTCGATTGCTTTAATTGCTGCAGCTTCTACACCAGTATGTCCTACCATATCAGGGTTTGCAAAGTTAATGATGATCACATCGTACTGTTCTGATTTAATTGCTCCTACCAGTTTATCGCAAACTTCATAAGCACTCATCTCCGGTTTTAAATCATAAGTTGCTACTTTCGGAGATTTGACCAAAATTCTGTCCTCACCTTCATTTGGCTCTTCTACACCACCGTTAAAGAAGAAAGTTACATGGGCATATTTCTCTGTTTCAGCAATACGAGCCTGCTTCTTTCCATTCTTTGCAAGGAATTCACCAAATGTATTCGTAATCTCTTCTTTTACAAACGCAACCTGCTTATTTGCAATCGTAATATCATATTCTGTAAAACATACAAATGTAGTCTTAACTCTTTCTCCACGTTCAAACCCAGTAAATTCATCGTCACAGAATGTTCTTGTAATTTCTCTTGCACGGTCCGGACGGAAGTTAAAGAAGATGATAGAATCATCGTTCTTGATGGTTGCAGTCGGAACTCCGTCCTTCTCTACAACCGTAGGAAGTACAAATTCATCCGTTATATCTTTATCATAAGATGCCTGGATTCCTTCCGGTCCGCTTACCGCTTTTTCTCCTTCACCGTATACCAGTGCACGATAAGCCTTTTCAACACGATCCCAACGATTATCACGATCCATTGCATAGTAACGTCCCATGACCGTTGCCACTTCGCCGACACCAATCTCATCCATCTTAGCAACTAGCTGCTCAACATACTCCTTCCCTGATGCCGGAGGCGTATCACGCCCATCCAGGAAACAGTGTACGTATACCTTTTCAATTCCCTGTTTCTTTGCCAGTTCCAGAAGCCCAAAGATATGCTCAATATGACTGTGCACACCACCATCCGAAACCAGTCCCATTAAATGCAGGGCGGAATCATGTTCCTTTACATTCTCACAAGCTGCAAGCAATGCTTTATTTTCAAAGAAATCTCCATCCTTGATTGCCTTAGTAATCTTAGTGAGATCCTGATATACAATACGTCCTGCACCCATATTCAGATGTCCTACTTCCGAATTTCCCATCTGTCCATCTGGAAGTCCTACTGCCATTCCACTGGCATTTCCCCTTACAAAAGGATACTCTGCCATCAATTTATCCATAACCGGAGTTTTGCCTTCTGCCACAGCATTTCCAGTAGTTTTCTCATTTAATCCATATCCGTCTAAGATCATAAGCACTGTTGGTTTTTTACTCATTTTCTCTTCTCCTTCAAAAAAGCCGCAGGAAGCAATGTTCCTGCCTCCCACGGCTGCGATACTCTGCTTATTTATAATTTACGATCTTACCAAAATCAGCTTTCAGAGAAGCTCCTCCAACAAGACCGCCGTCGATATCTGCCTGAGCGAATAACTCAGCAGCATTTCCTGCATTTACAGATCCGCCATACTGAATGCGGATTGCTTCTGCAGTAGCTTCATCATATACTTCTGCGATACATGCACGGATTCCCGCACATACTTCCTCAGCCTGTTCTGTAGTAGCTGTCTTACCAGTTCCGATTGCCCAGATTGGCTCATAAGCGATAACAGCTTCTTTTGCCTGATCAGCTGTGACATTCTGGAATCCAACCTTTACCTGCTGACGAATGAAATCCATGGTTACACCCTGCTCTCTCTGCTCCAGAGTCTCACCACAACACATAATTGGAGTAAGCCCATGTTCAAATGCTTTCAGCATCTTCTTATTGATATCTTCATTGGTTTCTCCAAAATATTCTCTTCTTTCAGAATGTCCAAGAATTACGTATTTTACCCCTGCATCAGTAAGCATATTCGGAGCAATCTCTCCGGTAAATGCTCCCTTTTCTTCAAAATACATATTCTCAGCACCAACCTGGATATTGCTTCCTTTTACTGCTTCAACAACAGGAACGATATCGATTGCCGGTACACAAAATACAACATCAACATCCTCACTTGCTACCAGTGGTTTTAATTCTTCTACTAAAGCAACTGCCTCACTTGGAGTCTTATTCATTTTCCAGTTGCCTGCTACAATTTTCTTTCTTGCCATGATAAAAATCTCCTTACTTATATTCAATATGCACGCTAAAGTATGTTCGGCTCCCTATACCTCAATCATCGTCTTCGACTCTGTTTCAGCAAGTACGCCGAACTAAGTAAACGCTAAGTTCATGCTTCACGCAAGCATTCGCATCCACTAAGCTTTTTACTTATCGTTTGCCGCTGCTACACCTGGTAATTCTTTGCCTTCCAGGAATTCCAGAGATGCTCCACCACCGGTAGAGATATGTGTCATCTTATCCCCATATCCCAGCTGATTTACTGCTGCTGCAGAATCTCCGCCACCGATAATCGTTGTAGCATCTGTATCAGCAAGTGCCTTTGCAACTGCTTCTGTACCATGTGCAAATTTCGGCATTTCAAAGCATCCCATCGGTCCGTTCCATACAACCGTCTTGGCATCCTGAACTGCTTCGCAGAAGATTTTTTCTGTTTCAGGTCCGATATCAAGACCTTCCCATCCTTCCGGGATCTCTCCTGTTTTTACAATCTTTGTGTTTGCATCATTTGAAAAATCATCTGCAATAATGTTATCTACAGGAAGTAATAATTTTACCCCTTTTGCTTTTGCCTTTTCAATCATATCAAGTGCATACTGGCAATAGTCTTCCTCTAACAGTGATTTTCCTACAGTTCCTCCCTGCGCTTTTGCAAATGTATAAGCCATACCTCCACCAATAATCAATGTATCTACTTTATCAAGCAGATTCTCAATTACGGAAATCTTGCTGGATACTTTTGCTCCTCCAAGAATTGCAACGAAAGGTCTCTCCGGATTGTTTACTGCATTTCCGAGGAAATCGATCTCTTTCTGCATAAGATATCCTACTACAGCAGTATCTACAAACTTTGTAACACCCACGTTAGAGCAGTGTGCACGATGTGCTGTTCCGAATGCATCATTTACAAACACTTCACAAAGAGATGCGAGCTCTTTGCTGAATTCTTCCCCATTCTTTGTCTCCTCGGCTCTGTAACGGGTATTCTCAAGAAGAATTACTTCGCCATCTTTCATAGCTTCTACTGCCGCTTTAGCATTTGGTCCCACTACTTCCGGATCAGCCGCAAATTTTACTTCCTGTCCAAGTAACTCAGACAAACGAACTGCAACTGGTGCAAGAGATAATTCAGGCTTTGGTTCTCCCTTTGGTTTTCCAAGGTGAGAACAAAGAATAATCTTGCCTCCATCAGCAATTAATTTTTTAATTGTTGGAAGTGCAGCAACAAGACGATTTTCATCTGTAATTTTTCCATCAATAAGTGGTACATTGAAATCACATCTTACCAGTACTCTTTTTCCTTTTACGTTAATATCGTCTACTGATTTTTTGTTAAGCATATGATTGCCTCCTCAGATCTATTTCTGAAAGGAACCATGTCCCTTTCTGGTTTTAATTATATGATACATACAACCTGTTACCAACAGATCATATCACATACTCAGGTATAAAAAGAGTCCGGTCCAATCAGACCGGACCCTTTGTGAGTCTTATACAATAACCTTCCTCAGGCTATCTATCACCATATCTTCTGAAATTAAGCTAATTCAGAGAAGTATTTGATTGTTCTTACCATCTGGCTTGTGTATGAATTCTCGTTGTCATACCAGGATACAACCTGAACTTCTGTTGTTCCATTGTCTAATGGCAGTACCATTGTCTGAGTAGCATCAAATAATGAACCATATCTCATACCTACGATATCGCTGGATACGATCTCATCTGTGTTGTATCCGAAGGACTCTGTGGAGGCAGCTTTCATAGCAGCATTGATCTGATCTACTGTTACAGTTCCCTCAACAACTGCTGTTAAGATTGTTGTAGATCCTGTAGGAGTTGGAACACGCTGAGCAGCTCCGATTAATTTTCCGTTCAGTTCCGGGATAACAAGGCCGATTGCTTTTGCAGCACCTGTGCTGTTTGGAACGATGTTTACAGCAGCTGCACGAGATCTTCTTAAATCACCTTTTCTCTGTGGTCCGTCCAGAGTCATCTGATCACCTGTGTAAGCATGGATTGTGCACATGATACCAGACTGAATTGGAGCCAGATCGTTCAGAGCTTTAGCCATAGGTGCTAAGCAGTTTGTTGTACAAGATGCAGCAGAGATAACTGTATCTTCTGGTTTTAATGTCTCATGGTTTACATTGTAAACGATTGTAGGAAGGTCATTTCCTGCTGGAGCAGAAATAACAACTTTTCTAGCACCTGCTTTTACGTGAGCAGAAGCTTTCTCTTTGGATGTATAGAATCCAGTACACTCTAATACAACATCAACACCGATTTCTCCCCAAGGAAGCTCCTCAGCGTTTGCTTTTGCATAGATTTTGATTTCTTTTCCATCTACGATAATGGAATCGTCAGTTGCTTCTACTGTATCAGCCAGAGCATATCTACCCTGAGAAGAGTCATATTTTAATAAGTGAGCTAACATTTTTGGGGATGTTAAATCGTTGATCGCAACAACTTCGTAACCCTCAGCTCCAAACATCTGTCTGAATGCAAGACGTCCGATAC
>JALEKG010000023.1 GCA_022769185.1 Dorea sp.
GAATCAATCCATTCCGGATGTTGCCAACGGGCAATGAAGCGGCAATTTGGGTAAAAACCAATAGAGTCTGTGTTGTAGAGTATATGCCGAATACTATGAATTCTCTGAGACAGCCGGTATTCAAAGGATTTCGGGATGACATATTTCCAGAGGAAGTACAGATTGAATAGAAAAAAGGGGGGCTTGATTTCTCTCATCCCCCAGTGTATAATCTAATTAAGAAAGGTAATCAGATGCAAGATCTGATGCCCTCAGTAAAACTTAATTTATTTCTATGTTAAGACATGGCATCCATCAAACTTTCCTAGGGTTATCGTGGATGCTATTTCTTATTATGTCGGTTATCTATGTAGGTCAAGGCCGCAAAAACTACTAATAGTAAAGTAAGAACTTCCATTGTGTTCATGGGCATCACCCTCTTTCTAAAAACTAGAGGACCAAATGAGTGATGACCGGCATCAGCCATTTCGTGTGCGGGCGCAGGTGTGTACCATAATCGCTGATTTATTTGACCAGGTCGTATATGATATGCGGTTTAAGGATAGGATGGCACATAATGATCAGGAGCTTACGGTAAAGGTAATTGCATTTTTGGAAGCGCATATGGAAGAGGAGAAAGTAGTGGATATCGCCTGCCGTGAGATGGGATTGAGCCGAAAGTCGTTGGATCGCAACCTGAAGACGACGCTTGGAATGACTGAAAAGGAATTGATTGAAAATCTTCGTGTGGAGAGAGCCAAAAACCTATTGAAAAATACGGATAAAAATATGAATTATATTCTGGATTCCTGTGGGTTTGGTTCAGAAAAGACATTTTACAGAGTGTTTCGTGAGGAGACAGGTTTTACGCCCAATACATTCCGCCAGAAAGGTCATGTGGAAGACTATAATGAGGCGTTAAAAGGTTATCTGGATTACGAGACTTCAGAGGTGAAAAGCATTTTAAAAGAGATTTTGAAAGGATAACGGGATGATTGACTGGAAGATATACCGAATGTCTTATACGAAGAAGGCACAAGAGATAGTGGATGCGTTGTCGCTGGAAGAAAAGATATCACTGATGAGTGGTTCAGAGATTCGTGAGGAAGTTCGAGGAGCAATTCAAAAGAAGTTGAAAGTGCATTATAATGAAAGACCGTATCGTGCGGGCGGAATTGAAGAAAAGGGAGTTCCCCCGATGCTTTTTGCGGATGGAACCAGAGGGGTAGTGTGTGGACGTGGGATAGCCACATGTTTTCCTGTATCATCCATGAGAGGGGCGACTTTCAATCCTGAACTTGAAGAAGAGATTGGTGTCGCAATGGCCGAGGAGGTGTTGGATGCCGGCGCAAATTTTTTCGGAGGAGTCTGTGTTAATCTTCCGTATCATCCGGGATGGGGAAGAGCGCAGGAGGTCTATGGTGAAGATCCTTTTCTGTTGGGTGAGATGGGCAGTGCACTGGTTCGTGCCGTACAGAGTAAAGGCGTCATTGCGTGTGTCAAGCATTTTGCATTTAATTCCATGGAGAATTCACGATTTAAAGTGTCTGTTATCTGTGATAAGAGGGCAGAACGTGAGGTGTTCTTATCGCATTTTAAGAAATGTGTAGACGCTGGCGCGGGTTCTGTGATGAGTGCCTACAATAGTTATCTGGGAGAACCGTGTGGACAGAATCAATATCTTCTGAAGCAAGTGTTAAAAGAAGAGTGGGAGTTTGATGGATTTGTAATCTGTGATTTCGTCTGGGGCGTGAAAGATACGGTGGCATCTGTAGAAGCCGGATTGGATATGGAGATGCCGATTACTCATTATTATGGGGAGAATTTGAAGAAGGCCGTTCATGCTGGCAAAGTAAAGGAACAGGCAGTGGACCAGGCTGTTCTTCGAATTATTCGCACATTGCTTGCACATCAGGGAGTTATTCAAGATCAGCAGAAAGACGCACATACAAAGTGTGATTATCAGCAACACCATGAACTGGCATTGCGCTGTGCAAGAGAGGGAATTACTCTATTAAAAAATCAAGATCAGATTCTTCCCATTAATTGCCAATGTGAGAGAAAGACGATTGTTGTACTGGGTGCGCTTGCGGATCGGGAAAATATTGGAGACCGGGGATCCAGCCAGGTGTATGCTCCTTATGTCATTACCCTTTTGCGGGGGATCGTTGAATATGATGCTGATGTAGAAGTGATTTATTATGCAGGCGAGAGTGTATCGCATTGTAAGAGACTGGCAAAAGAAGCAGACGTGGTTATCATTGTGGCCGGCAATGATTATATGGATGAAGGAGAATGTGTTGCGAACAATCAGGCTGACGTTGCTGTGAAGAAAAATGAAGGTGGGGACAGAGTAAGCAGCCTGGGGCTTTTGGAAAGAGATCTG
Source organism: Dorea sp. (assembly GCA_022769185.1). Lineage (GTDB taxonomy): Bacteria > Bacillota > Clostridia > Lachnospirales > Lachnospiraceae > Dorea_A. Next base: position 2,366 of record JALEKG010000023.1, read on the forward strand.
AAGATCATACATGCTGTGGCAGAAGTCCGAAGAGATGCCGTTGTGGCACTAGTCGGAGGAAGCATGATCATGGTAAATGAATGGAAAGATGAGGTGGGTGCTATCTTAATGGCCTATTATCCTGGAATGGAAGGCGGCAAAGCGCTGGCAGAAGTATTATTTGGAAAGGTCAATCCGGGAGGGAAACTTCCGTTTGTCATTCCAGAATGTGAAGCGGATCTGCCGGCAATAGACTGGGATGCTGAAACATTTCGATATGAATATTACCATGGATATACATTGTTGAACAGGAATTGTGTGAAACCTCTTTATCCATTTGGCTTTGGATTGTCTTACACGACATTTCTGTTGGACAGTTTACTTGCGTGGAGAGATGAAAAGAATCTGTATGCATCAGTAATGGTTGAAAATACAGGAGACCGTGAGGGAACCGAGGTCGTTCAGATGTATGTAGGCGCAGACAAATCTGTTGTAGAACGCCCGGAATATATCCTGAAAGCATTTCAAAAAATACGATTGAAGGAGGGAGAGAGGAAAAAAGTGGTTCTGACCTGTCCAATTAATGAAATGGCTTATTTTGATGAAAAGAAAAATGCCTTCATAACAGAAAATGACATTCCATACGAATTATACATTGGAACAAGCAGCCTGCGAGACGATTTGCAGAGAAAGCGGGTGTAATTTACTTATCATAGGAGATCGTGTTTATGTGGTATACAAAATATAGATGAAGCTTCATTCGCAGGAACGGATTCAGTTGTACCTAGTGCGATAGAGGGAAAATATGTACAGGATGCAGACGGAATGGGAAGGAGAAAAAGGTTCGGGAGTTCGCTATTTGTGCGGACTCCTGTTTCCTTTGTCTATAAAATATCAAGATTATCTTAAATTTCTATATTTTTATCACAATCATTACAAAGATTCATGTCAAAGTTTATTGTGAATTGAAAAATCTAATAGTATTATAAATGATATCATTATTGTGATTCGGGTTTGAATTTTATATGATTAGGTAACTTGAAGAAATGTTATGGGAGGAAATGAGGAAATGGAGAAAAAGAAAGGTGTATCCGCGATCGATTTTTCTGTATCGGTTTCGGGGCGATTGTAGGAGTCGGCTGGGCAGTTTCAATCAACAGCTGGATGAACAGTAGTGGAGGTCCATTGCCGGCTGCGGCGGGATATATGGTGGCAATGGTTCTGATGGTGCCGATCGCTCTTTGTTATTGTGAGTTGTGTACCATGCTTCCGGTATCTGGTGGTGGTATGGCGTACGCATTCCGTGCGTTTGGTGACAGAATTGCGTTTATTTCCGGATGGGCTGCATTCGGAGCATTCATTACAATTATTCCGTGGGAGGCAATCTATGTTGTAGATATTCTGAGTATTATTTTCCCGATCTTAAAAGCGGGATCGCCGTTATATACGCTGGCAGGAGCGGATATTTACATCGGTCATATTATTCTTGGAACTATTATATCAATTGTACTTTATTCCATTAACAGAAAAGGTGTTGCTTCATCTGCAACGTTGCAAAAGGTACTTTGTATGGCATTGGTTGGAGCAGGTATCCTGGCAATGATCTGTGCTGCAATCAAGTTTGACGTTGGAAACCTGCAGCCATTTTATGAGAATACTGGAACAGGAAGCCACAGTTCATTTATCGGTGGTATGGCTTCTATTCTTGCATCTGTACCATTTTTCCTTGCAGGATTTGAAACGATTCCCCAGGGAATTGAAAGTGCCGGCGGAGATACGAAGGGAGTAGGAAAAACAGTTGTGATTACAGTCGTATTATCCTGTCTTTTCTATGCATTACTTCTTTTCACGTTAGGTGGAGCCCTCCCATGGAAAGACTTTATTAAATTTTCAAACCCGTCTGCGGCACTGATGTTCCGTTCACTCTATCCGGGTGCGATTGGAAATCTTTTGTATGTGTTGATTTTATTTGGTGCGGTTTGTGGTCTTCTTACAACCTGGAACGGGTTTATGATGGCATCTTCACAGATTCTCATGGCCA
>JALEKG010000027.1 GCA_022769185.1 Dorea sp.
TTTTACAGTATAACATCATTTCTTTGTGCAGCAAAGGAGAAATTGTGTTATAGTAGTAATTGAAATATTCTAAGAAAAGGGGAATGTCACCATGAAAGCTTATGAAAGATTATTAAATTATGTGGTCATTCGTACACCAAGCGATGAAAATAGCGAAACCGTACCTTCATCTCAGTGTCAGTTTGACCTGGCTAGAGTTCTGGAAGCAGAAATGAAAGAACTGGGGCTTACAGACGTCGTATTAGATGATCAGTGTTATCTGTATGGCAAGCTGCCTGCTACGGCTGGATACGAAGACAAGCCTGCCATCGGTTTTATCGCTCACATGGATACCGTATCTGACTTCTGCAGCCATGACATCAAACCAGTCATTACAGAAAATTATGACGGCGGCGAGCTGGCTCTTGGGGAAAGCGGGCTTAGCTTATGTCCTGAAACATTTCCACATCTGAAAGATCTGAAGGGCCGTACATTGATCACCAGTGATGGAACAACCGTACTTGGTGCAGATGACAAAGCCGGTATTGCAGAGATTCTTACTTTGATTGAACGCCTCCAGAAGGAAAATATTCCACACGGACCACTGCGTGTTGCATTCACTCCAGATGAAGAAATCGGAACCGGAGCTTCTCACTTTAATATTGAACAATTCGGAGCTGATTATGCCTACACCATGGACGGTTCTACCGAAGGCGAGATCCAGTACGAGAACTTTAATGCATGCAAAGCCCAGTTTGATATCAAAGGCTTTAATGTTCATCCAGGAACCTCAAAAGATACTATGATCAACGCCAGTCTGGTCGCTATGGAGATCAATGCAATGCTTCCAGGTATGGAGACTCCACGCGGAACAGAAGATTACGAAGGATTCTATCACCTGGTAAGTATGACCGGAGAAGTCGGGGAAGCTACATTAAATTATCTTGTACGAGACCATGATAAGAACTTCTTCGAAGCAAGAAAGCGCACTTTAAGACTGATTGAAAAAGATATGAATGAGAAATGGGGCGAGGGCACCGTTACTCTTACTATCACAGATCAGTATAAGAATATGGCTGAAATCATCGCAGACTGCATGCACCTGATCGACAACGCAAAAGCAGCCTGTGAAAAAGCAGGTGTGACACCACTGGTTCTTCCAATTCGTGGCGGAACAGACGGATGTCAGTTAAGCTTCAAAGGTCTTCCATGTCCGAACCTCGGAACTGGCGGATTCGCTTACCATGGTCCTTATGAACACATTACCATAGAGGGAATGGATAAGAGTGTAGATGTCATCACAGAGCTGGTAAAATTATACGCAAAATAGAAATGATTCAAAAAGAGTTTCAACAAGCAACACCCTGAAGTTATTGACTTAAACTCCGTGTTTACTTGCTGAAACTCTTTTATTGCAGTTCCGATATTTCTTCTTTGAATCCCTCGCCGACCACTTCATTGGACTCCACAATGATCGTAAATGCTTTTGGATCAATCTCATGCACCATCTTTTTTATAGTATACATCTGTTTATTATTGCACGCACACATGACCACATCTTTCGGCGCTTTGGAATAACTTCCCATTCCCTGTAAAATAGTAGACCCTCTTCCAGAATATTCATCTATCCGTTTTGCAACTTCATCTCCATGCTCTGTTACGATCAAAGTCATCTTTCCTTCATCAATTCCATACATGATCCGGTCCATAACGATTGCCAGAAGATACGTTACGATCAGGCCATAGATTAGTCCGTCCACATCTTTAAATACCAGTATTGTTCCCAGGAAAATGGTACAGAGATCAATGGCAAAAGAAATAATTCCCAGTGTCATATGTGGTTTTACCTTTTTGATTGCAACACTGATGAAATCCTGCCCTCCCGTAGATGACCCCCTCATAAAGATCATTGCATACCCAATTCCGCACAAGATTCCCATGCAAAGTGCCGCCAGAAGCCTGTCCCCTTCATATGCCGGAAACATTGGTGCCACATAATCAATAAAAAAGGAGGAGATGATCATTGTCTTTAATGATTTCAGGAAAAACTTTTTTCCCAAAAACTTATAACAAAAAATCGAGACCGGAATATTTAAAATAATCGATCCGGCACCGACCGGAAGTCCAAATAAGTGATAAAGAATAATGGCAATTCCCGAAAAACCAGAAACCGGGAAATTCGCATTCAGCGCAAAGTTATATAACCCAATCGCGATCAGAATACTCGCCACAACATCCACCAGTAAATCAATTGCTACCTCTTTCCATTTTATTTTTTTCATACCAAACAACCTCCCAACTTCCTCTAAAAGCAAAAAAAACAGCCGCAAACTATATCTAAAATATAATCCGCAACTGCTCTTATAGAATAAAGTATATCTATGTTTTTTCCACTTGTCAAGGGACGATTTTTAACACATGCATTACTCGTATTAAAGCAATGAGTGTATGACCCCATCCCTGCACTGATTTGGTGTAATAAGATACGGAAGATTCTTTGAATCCATCATATTATGAGAACCCAGAAATCCGCCAGGTTCATATGGAAACATTGCTGTATTATACATATTTCCAAGACCAGATACAATTTTTACAAGAATCACTTTCCGCTTTCCGGGTCTGGCAATATCGTACAATTCTTCTCTTGTATATTTCATATTTTCCAGACCGGACAATTCTTTTCGGATTTCCTGCACAATTCTGTCCGTGATACGATGAGCTGCCATAATTCCTTCTGCCGTTCTTCCTTCTCCTTCTTCGAAAAGAACATCGATATGCAAAATAAAATCATCTGACGCCGGAGTTCCTGCTCTGTCATATACAACTTGATTTTTCAGGATTCCTTCTGAAGATCCAATATTAGATGGCTGAAAGCCGCTTTTATCTTCCACCCCGGTCACCATAACAGTAACTCCGGTAAGCAGATGCGTCACTCCTTCTCCAAGTTCACCACGTACTTTACAGGCAATTGGTGAATAATCCAGATTGGAATTTACAAAAAACTCATTTTCCCCAGGGCGTAAAATATTTACTTTTACGTCTTTAATACAATCTTCCTGTAAAACGAATGATTTTTCAATTCCTTTTTGAATTTTTAGCACTCCATGATCGATTGCTGTCTTATCTCCAAATTCTACTGACGTAACTGCAAATTTCTTTCTCACTAATCTGCGAAGCTTTTGCTCTTCCGTTAAATTTTGTTCTTTAGATACTGGTTTTCCCGCTTTTCTTAATTTGTTCTTCACCAGAGCAACTGCTTTCATAGCATCATAATCCGTCAGATTATTTTCACCTACAACACAAGATTCATATCCGGACACACTCTTATTAAAATCAATGACACAATCTACATATTGATTGGTACATACCAGCCTTCCCTGTCTGGCAATATAGCTGAGTCCGACACTTGGGATTCCTCGTATTCCCAGCTGTTCAATTACATTTACAAAATCCACATGATGATTTCCCCATGCATCGATTGCCACAATTGCTGCATCTGCACGAAGCATCTGTGCAATATCTCCCACACGCTTCGCAGTATAAATCTTATCATCACATACTTCTGACACTCCATCTACTATAATTCCAGTAAATTCAATATCGGCTTCATTAGCAAGTGCTTCTGTCAGCGGGCATCTGTAATGATGCAGGGTTGTCATTTTAATACTCGGACCTAATCCCATATTTTTCCTCCTCAACTCTTATAACACAAATAACATCTGAACAAAATGCAACTTCAAGGAGACTGCCACTCTCGGCAGTCTCCTTAATGTCATTCCCACTCTGCTGTCTATCATATAAACTCAAGTTCTAACTCGTTTTATACATTATGACGATATTCATACGGAAGTACTTTTGTCTGATTGAAGCTCGGGCAATCACGAACCCACTCTAAGGATTCCTTAATGATCGCTGTCTGCATCGGAATGTTATTCGGCTCACCTGCGTTGGATCCGATTGGAACATGAGGTGCTGTAATTCTAGGTGCACCCTGCTGTCTTGCAATCGGAGGAAGTGCTGCGATTACTACACAGCTCATTCCTTCTGCTTCGCAGCATCTTGTAACGATTGTTGCAGAACGATGGCAGGTTCCGCATCCACCGGTACAAAGCACGATATCAACACCTTGCGCTTTTAACTTACGAGCAATCTCCGGACCTGTTTCATTTGTGAATTTCTCAACGTTTCCGCCGCCACCCATGAACGTATAGGTTTCTTCTGGCAGAGATCCGATGAATCCCTCTTCTACCAGTTCATGAAGACGATCGATCGGGAACATCGCATTGACGTCTTTGTTAATATCTGAGTTATCAAATCCACCATGTGTAACCATTAACTGGTCAGAAGGTGTACTGAACTCAATTGTACGATAAGAGAAGTCACCAGATGTGTTAAATGGTGTCTGGTCTTTTTTATGAATACCACCAGCTGTAATAAATGCAACCTTACACTCACTCAGTGGTTTCTTTAATTCTGTAAATACCGGCTTCGGTGTAACCGGTACAAAAATTTCGGACTGTAATCCTTCCTTTGTTGTTAATTTCATGGTCTTTCCTCCTTAAATCATTTCTGCCGGAATGTCACATTTTCCAATCACCTTCATGCAGCTGAAGTAGAATTCAACATCCTGTCCTTCCTCCAGCACGACCGGCGTAAATGCCCAGCGGCGCGGCACAGCAACACTCCCAAGATTATTCATAATTGCCACTTCTATGGCAGTATCATTCACCTCTGTAATTTTGCCTCCAAGCAGGCATGGTTCTGGCTCATGGTCTGTCGTCATATCCGATGCATCATAGTCGTAGGGGTTTTCAACGACCTGTATGTAACTGAAGTAAAACTCCATCTCATGTCCGACTTCAAGTGGCTCTTCAGTGATAATCAGACTTGGTGGCACCTTGATCACACCTAATCTGCCGTGAAGATGAACTTTCACTTTTTCTTCAGTCACTTCTTTTACAAGGCCGCCCATCTTTACAGGGTTAATTATGTAATCCATTTTCATTAGTGTAATGTTCCGCTTTCTACGAGTTTTGTCTCTGGGAGACCTAAGATCTTATTATTATTGTTAATAATATCGTTATTCCATTTCTTTTCAGCCGGTTTGATCTCAACGCCTGCCATCTTGTTTTTCAGCATCTGGATTGCACGTGCAGCTACTTCTGGAGTTACGCAAGAGCATCCTGCGATATCATTCTCAAATCCGCCCTTATCCATATTCTCTTCCACCATTGCTGTAGCATATTCATTACCAACAACAAGCTGTCCCTGATATGCACAGAAGGAAACACCAACAACAGGAATGTTTCTCTTTCCAGCCTGTCCAATGTGCTGAATAAAGTCAATGTGGTTATTACCAAAGCCTTCTGTTGTAATAATACATCCATCCAGATCCATAGCTTCAAGAAGCGAACCAAGTCTTTCAGATACCCACAGTTTCTCATCGTTAACCTGTGGAGAACCGATACAGATAACTCCTACAAGGTCAAGTTCTTCATCTGCTGCAAGTCCTTCTACCAGAGGTTCACGAATGTAATGACGTGTCATTTCTTTTGTAGCTGGTCCAATACATGTCAGAGCATGGATAGATCCATCTCTTACCTGGTTCGGTGTCAGGATGATCGGCACGTTACCACAGTCAACGTTCTTCTGTCCGCCAAGGATTCCACAAGGCTCTGTCGGGCAGATCACGTTATCATGCATAGCTCCCTGTCCCATGATCTCTTTTACTAATACGACACGTGGATTTCCTACACGACGTACGTCTTCACAAATTTCTTCACGGACAACTTCGCCTTCGTATCCTTTCAGCTGATCACGAACTGCCTGAACAATGTAATCCTGGCACTTGTGAGCTGCAAACGGGCCTGGTCTTGTCATACCGGACAGTCTCTCGATTACAGCGTGGCAGCGGATAATGATATCATTCTCATCCGCACATCCCGGATGTCCAAAGTACATCTTCTCATCCAGATATCCTTCAGAAGAACCGAATTCATGAACCTGAACACCATCTTCATCTACACCTGTCAGCATAAATACAACACCGTCAACAACTTTTGTGATACCTTCGCCAAGCTCACCTTTTACTTTTGTAGCGATCGGGCATACGTCCATGATTGTCTCTGTATAGATATGTCTCTCATTTGGATGAATCACTTCAAGTTCAAGACTCTTACACAGAGCATCTTCTTTTACTGCATCTTTTACAATATCTTTATTGATTGTAATTACTCCATCTTTAATAGATGTTTCATCACCGAGTTTTACATCGTTGATCTTGATGTGTTTCTTTACCAGATTACGGATCACTGTTTTTTCTCCTGCTCTGGATTCTTCTGCCGGTGCTGCAGCTGGTACCTCAGCAGGAGCTGCTCCTGCAAGTACAGGTACATCCAGTGTTAATCCCTCAAATTTTTCTGCTTTGCCGATTTCAATATGAATCATTCCATTCCCTCCTACTGCACGTTTAGCTACCGGTGCTTCCGGTGCTTCTTTCGCCTCTTCTGCCGGTGCTGGTGCTGCTTCTTCCTCTACTTCGTTAACTTTGTCAAGTACCTCTCTTGTAATTGGTGTGAGTGCCTCAACATCCTGAAGAAGAGTGCTTCCGATAACCTGCTCAATGCGCAGCCCATCATCGCTCAGTGTCAAAAGTCCTGCCTCAACCATATCGTCAAACAGTCCTGGATCTTCCAGATCTGCTGCGCTGATTACAAGACCTTTTTCTCTTCTGCAGCAAAAGATTGCAGGATCTTTTAAATGCTGCTGCAATGTTTCTTGTGTGATTGACATTTTTGATTCCTCCTTATTCTTTTCTGAATTTTCTTATCATTTTATAATTAACGGAACGCATTGCCCCGTCCGTACAGTGATATACCGGCAGTTTTAACTGCGGTGCACAGGACATTACCGTATTGCTGCAATCGGTACAGTTACTGATCAGAACCGCCTGAGCGCCTGCTTTCTTCAGTGCCATAACCTTCTGTACCTGTCCCGGACATCTTCCAGGATTCTCACACTTACGCGCTGCCTTTACCTGTCTTGCCCGTTTACAATATTCTACGCCCACAACTTCTGATCCCATACTTGCCGCCTGTTCTTCCAGACGTTCCTTGTTGGCTCCGCAGGCACAGACTAACAAACCAATCTTTTTCGGTCCCGGCATAAAGGTTTCGGCTGCAATAATACCGCCTGTTGTTTTCACAACTGGTGCATCGAGCTCTGTCCTTTTCCCGGTAAATGGTCCGCCCATGATCAGTTCTCCATATTCTGCTCCCAGGCCTCCTGCTTCTTCAATGACTTCTGAAACTTTTGTTCCAAGCGGTACATCAAAAAGCACATGAATCGAAGCATTTTCTTTCAGTTTTCCTGCAACCGTCATGTCTTTATCCATGAGTGGTTTCTTTTCTTCTACAGCTTCACGCAGACGGAAGACTGTCTCTGCATTGATTACAACTGCATTTGCAGCCATTGGAAGCTGTTCAGGCTCCAGCAGAATCCCCAGTGTTTCTCTTACGATCGCACGTTCTTCACCCATTGGGTAGATATTCTCCAGCGGGAATAAAGAAATATTCGGATTGCTATTTGCTTTTTGAAGTTTCTCAATTGCTTCTTCGTGGATTCCTTTGATTGCTACAATTCCTTTTTTGGCTCCTGTAAGCTCCATTACAATCTCAAGACCTTTGAGCAGCTTTTCAGGCTCTTTCTCAATTCTGGCAATATTATGGGAAAGAATCGGTTCACATTCTGCTGCATTTACAATCACATAACCATCTTCCTTGAACTGTACATTCAGTTTGACAGAAGTCGGAAATCCTGCACCACCAAGTCCGACTAATCCAGATTCTGCAATTAATTCCTTTGGAGTTGTTCCTTTTAATGGTTCATACTGATCAAAATCTGTTCCTGCTTCCTCAATAACGATCTGTGATTCCTCTACAGATGCGACTTTCCCAGACACACTCGTGTAAATCGGACTTCCAAGTGCCTCTTCCGGTTTCTTTGCGATCAGCTGGCCACGTTTCACTTCATCTCCAGCCTTTACAACAGGTTCACACGGTGCTCCCACATGCTGCCTTAGTGGAAAAATATATTCCATCACTTATTCCTCCTTTCTATAAAGGGAGCCTATAAATAGTTATTTTTTATGCATAATGTATAGTATCGCATGCATTTATGACATTCCCTTTGTTTATTTTTACTTTATGCTTGTATTATATTTGAAAATGTGTTATTAATGAACTGACAGTGTTTAATTCTTAACATGCGAAACTTTCATAACATGATAAATACGCCTGTTCTGAGCATCATTTCATAATATTTTTTCTGAAATTTATACTTCTAAACACTCTCATATATTCTCAAGAAAGGAGGAATCTGTTTTGGACATTTCAAAACTTGCTCTGCTATGTGATATTGCTGACACGAAAAATCTGACAGTCAGCGCAGACCGCATGGGGTACACACAGTCCGGAGTCAGTCATGCGATCAGTAAACTGGAAACCGAATTAGGCGTCTCTCTTCTCCGACGGACAAAGCGTGGAGTAGAGCTTACCAGTGACGGGGAAATGCTGATGCCTTATATCCGTCTTGTCGTCTCTCATTACAATCGCATGGACGAAATTGTAGATTCCATATTAGGCTTACAGCGCGGTTCCATCTGCATCGGAAGCTACTGCAGCATTGCTTCTCAGTGGCTCCCCGCCATTCTCCGTCAATTTCAGCAGTATTATCCCAGCATTACGATCAGCATCCGTGAAGGCGGAATGCAGGATATTGAACAATGGCTGACTGAAGGAAGAATTGATTTTGGCTTCTTAAGTTGGCGCAGAGAGCAGAATTATAAATTCATCGCTCTTGCACGTGATCCTTTGTATGCAATTACATCAAAAGATCTTTCATTACCAGAAGCGTATCTGGATACTTTTCCATTGTCTGCATTTTCTGATTATCCATTTATTGCATCTGAAAATGGTGTTGATTATGACGTTTCTGTAGCAATGGAACAGGCCGGCATCTCCCCTGATATCAGTTTTAAATGCAGGGATGACCATACGATTGTTCCCATGGTAGAGAACAATCTTGGAATCAGTCTGCTGCCCGGTATGTTCTTAAAAGGCCAGAATAATATACGGAAAATTCCTGTATCCCCTTGTACGGTGCGAACTCTGGGAATTGGAATTCTATCTGAAAAGACCTTGTCAGTCGCTGCCAAAGCCTTTATTCACCTGTCCCGTAAAGTCATCAGCGAATTCGATAATCCTCTCGAATGAGGGAACATGATTGATTTGAGACTCAAATCCAAAAAAAAGATATCTGCAAGCTTTTATTTCTTGTCAGATATCTTTTTATTTTTCCCGGGACCTTTGGTTATGATGTCCACGCCATATTTCCCGCGAAGCTTTTCCAGTGCGGCATTCAGCTGCCGCTTCTTCTTTCTCTTTTCTTCTGGTTCAAATTCTATATCAAACAGACTTAATTGCTCTGGTTCCCCTTCCTCCGAAAGTTTTGAGCTT
>JALEKG010000089.1 GCA_022769185.1 Dorea sp.
CGCTGACAATAATATGATCACCGTTTGTTTTATTGAAAATATTGACCCGCTGGGTGTACACACCGGAGACTCTTTCTGCTCTGCTCCAATGCTGACCATTTCTGAAGAATGTCAGAAGAGATTGCAGGAGCAGGCTTACCGAATTGTAGAATCCGTTCAGGTCATCGGCGGAACCAACGTACAATTTGCCCACGATCCGGTATCTGACCGTATCGTCGTGATTGAGATCAACCCAAGAACCTCCCGTTCTTCCGCACTGGCCTCTAAGGCTACCGGTTTCCCGATTGCCCTGGTATCTGCCATGCTGGCAACCGGCCTGACTTTAAAGGATATTCCATGTGGAAAATACGGAACTCTGGATAAATATGTACCGGACGGAGATTATGTCGTAATTAAATTTGCCCGCTGGGCATTTGAAAAATTTAAAGGTGTGGAGGACAAGCTCGGTACACAGATGCGCGCAGTCGGCGAAGTTATGAGTATCGGAAAGACTTATAAAGAAGCATTCCAAAAAGCAATCCGAAGCCTGGAGACCGGACGTTACGGACTCGGGTATGCCAAGAACTATCATGAGCTGACGAAAGAACAGCTTCTCCAGATGCTGATCACACCATCCAGTGACCGTCATTTCATTATGTATGAGGCTCTTAGAAAAGGAGCTTCTGTAGAGGAAATCTATGAACTGACCAAGGTAAAGACCTGGTTCATCGAACAGATGAAAGAACTTGTAGCGGAAGAAGAAGCAATTGCTGCTTCCAAAGGCGCTCTGCCTTCTGACGAACTGCTGATCCAGGCAAAGAAAGATGGATTTTCCGATAAATATTTAAGCCAGATCCTCGCAGTCTCTGAAGATGAGATCCGCGACCGCCGTATCGCACTTGGTGTAGAAGAAGCATGGGAAGGCGTTCATGTAAGCGGAACACCGGATAGTGCCTACTATTATTCCACCTACAATGCAGCGGACAAGAATCCGGTATCCGACAAGCCAAAGATCATGATCCTTGGCGGAGGTCCTAACCGTATCGGACAGGGAATCGAATTTGACTACTGCTGCGTTCATGCTTCTCTGGCACTGAAGAAATTAGGATTTGAGACAATCATCGTAAACTGTAATCCAGAAACCGTTTCTACAGATTATGATACTTCCGACAAGCTTTATTTCGAGCCACTGACTCTGGAAGATGTCTTAAGCATTTACAATAAGGAAAAACCGCTTGGCGTAATCGCACAGTTCGGCGGTCAGACACCTCTGAACCTTGCATCTGAGCTTGAGAAAAATGGAGTGAAGATCCTTGGTACCTCTCCTTCTGTGATCGACCTTGCAGAGGACCGCGACCTGTTCCGTGAGATGATGGAAAAGCTGGAGATCCCAATGCCGGAATCCGGAATGGCTACTACCGTAGAAGAAGCACTTGCAATTGCTAAAGAAATCGGTTACCCGGTCATGGTCCGTCCTTCCTACGTTCTTGGCGGGCGAGGAATGGAAGTTGTCTATGACGATGAAAGTATGGAAGGCTATATGAAGGCCGCAGTTGGCGTAACACCGGATCGTCCGATCCTGATCGACCGTTTCCTGAACCACGCGATGGAATGCGAAGCCGACGCCATCAGCGACGGCGAACATGCATTTGTTCCGGCTGTCATGGAACACATTGAGCTTGCCGGCGTACACTCCGGAGACTCCGCATGTATCATTCCGTCGGTACACATTTCCGAGGAAAATGTAAAGACCATCAAGGAATACACACGGAAGATTGCCGAAGAAATGCATGTCAAAGGTCTTATGAATATGCAGTATGCTATCGAAAATGGCAAGGTATACGTATTGGAAGCCAACCCTCGTGCATCCCGTACGGTTCCTTTGGTATCTAAGGTCTGCAACATCCGTATGGTACCACTTGCAACCGATATCATTACCTCTGAACTGACCGGACGTCCGTCCCCGGTACCAGCATTGAAAGAACAGGATATTCCATATTTCGGAGTAAAAGAAGCCGTATTCCCGTTCAACATGTTCCAGGAAGTAGACCCGATCCTTGGACCGGAAATGCGTTCTACCGGAGAAGTCCTTGGTCTGGCAACAACCTATGGAGAAGCCTTCTACAAAGCACAGGAAGCAACACAGTCCAAACTGCCTCTTGGTGGTACGGTCCTGATTTCCGTCAACCGCAAAGACAAAGCAGAAGTGGTAGAAGTTGCCCAGGCATTTGCAAATGATGGTTTCAAGATTCTTGCAACCGGTAACACCTATGAACTCATCCGGGAAGCTGGAATTGAAGCAGAAAAAGTAAAGAAACTGTATGAAGGCCGTCCAAACATCTTAGACCTGATCACCAACGGAAAGATAGACCTGATCGTCAACTCGCCGGTCGGAAAAGACAGCATCCATGATGACAGTTATCTGAGAAAAGCAGCCATCAAGGCCAAAGTACCTTATATGACTACCATCGCAGCAGCAAGAGCAACCGCAAAAGGAATCCGTTACGTCAAAGAACACGGAAACGGAGAAGTCAAATCCCTGCAGCAGCTGCACAGTGAAATAAAAGATAAATAAAATGCAGGTTCCACAAAGGAATGCTCCGAAGCTATTCGCTTCACCTCCGCTTTTCCTTTGTGGAACCTGTTTTGTTTGGGATCTGCTTTTTTGAGTCATTAGGATGCTGGTTTGACTTCTGTGATGAATCCTTCTGAATCGTGTGTGAATACCAGTGTCACCGTCTCTTCCTTATCTCCTTTTAACAGCGATACCTGAACCGTCTCATTTACTTCCCCTTTTTCCTTCAGTTCTATCTCCTGTACCTGATAGGTAAGATTCTCCTGTTCTGCCTCTGCAAAATACATGGTAGCCATTCCCTGATCCAGGAAGGTATCCAGTGCACCTTCTGCAAAACAGTCACCGACCTCCGCTTCCCAGTTTTCCTGTATTTCTTCGCGCTTCTCTTTCATCTCTTCTTCCTGTGCCTGGGCTTCTTCCACGTCATCACCTATGACATAGGCCAAAGATGAGTCATACAGTTCTGAATTCGGACAGTTCATGATTGTCTGGATGATCTTCTGGGCCTCTTCACTGACTCCCTGCTCTTCTTCCTTTTTTGAAGAACACGCTGCCAATGTCAGCACTGCCAGCAACATCCCCATTACAACAATTGTTCTCAACATTTTCTTCATTGGAAGTCCCTCCTTTACAACGAATCTGCTATTTCCATTCTACGTTTCTCTTTTTCCTTGGCGCGGTTCGCTTATAAGTCACTGCGGGATACCCGAGAAGCATACAGCAGGATACTGGAATATCTTTGATTCCAAGCCATTCTTTAAGAACCGGACCGGACTGGATCACCCGCATCATGTATCCGCTGTAAAGTGCACCTGCTCCTTCTGCCACCGCCATATTCTCAATATTGGCAGCAGCGAGTCCGCCGTCCAGTGGATTTTCTGAAGCGATCACCAAAAAAGAGGTGGTATTGAAAAAGAACGTATCTTCCTGTGGATTTTTCTCATGTTTCAGATAGAATAATTCAAATGCTCTTGCATATGCCGGATTGTCTTTTTTCAAATTTTCAATCACATTTGGCATCTCTTTCCAGACCAGCTCTTTAAATTCTTCCAGCCGCTCCTGAATCAAAATAAACCGGCATTCCTGCATATTTTTCGCTGTCGGCGTATATCTGCCCGCATCCAGGATCCTCTCCAGTTTCTCCCGCTCAATCGGCTTCTCTTTAAAATTACGGATACTTCTCCTGAATTTGACCGCATGCAGGAAATTCTCAGGCTGGACGGTAAAAGTCTCTTTGTCATACTCCTCCACATCTTCCATATCATATCCCGGGATCGATACCGCACTGACAGGACAGATGGCCACACAGTGGCCGCAATGGATACAATTTCTGATATAATCAGCCTTACCATCCACAAGCTTAATCGCTTTTCCCGGACAATCCTTCACACAGGCACCACAGCCAATACATAGTTCCTTTTTAATATTTATCATCGGTCAATCACCCTTTCTTTCCAGAATTTCAATTTAACTATTTATTATATTTTACTATAAAAATAACGTTTCAGCCATCTCTAATATGATAATGAATGTAGTTTCATTCTCTTAATTTCTCCAGAACCAAAAATAGTGTTTGACATTTTCGCCTGAACTTTTTATACTTAATATTGTAAATTGAACAGGGGAGCTTATGTACTAGGCTGAGAGGAAGTTGAGAACTTCGACCCATATACCTGATTTGGATAATGCCAACGTAGGAACGTATGAGAAACATTGCGGGAGATACTTGGTATCTCCCTTTTTATATCCCTGAAAATTTACATGAATGATCAAATGAATATCGGATCAGTTGAGAGTGAACAAGAGTTCATGAAGGGGTGCACCACCACGGGTGTATTACTTTGTGAACTCTTTTTTCTTACTCTTCTCTCCTGATCCACAGAAAGGAGGGCATCCATGGTTACCATTAATGGACGTGAAATCGAATTAAAATCACCTGTCTCAGTCGCTGATTATCTGGAACAGAATCATTATCAGACGAACCGTATTGCCATCGAATTGAACGGTGAGATTCTTCCAAAATACCAATACTCAGACACGATGTTAAAAGACGGAGACAGTATGGAAATCGTAAGTTTTGTAGGAGGAGGCTAGAAACATGACAAACCAGAAACTTACCCGCGAGCAGATCA
>JALEKG010000093.1 GCA_022769185.1 Dorea sp.
AAAAAAACTATTGACTAATGGTCATTTTCGTTGTATAGTGCATAGAGTAAAAATGACTGATAGTCATAAATGAAAGGGTGCATACAGTTATGGTTAAGGTTGGAAAGAAAATTGTAAAGTACAGAGTTATAATTCTGATACTTAGTGTACTGCTTCTGATTCCTTCTGTATGGGGATATGTAAATACCAGAGTCAATTATGATGTCCTTACATATCTGCCAGATGAGATTGAGACCATGAAAGGTCAGGAGATTATGACAGATGATTTTGGGATCGGGGCGTTTTCCATGCTGATGGTGGATGACATGGAAGATAAAGACGTTGTGAAACTGAAAGAAAAAGTAGAAAAGGTTGATGGAGTAGCGAAAGTCATCTGGTATGATTCTATTTCAGATATTTCTCTTCCGCAGAGCATGCTTCCCGATGATCTGTATGAAATCTATCATACAGATAAGGGTACGATGATGGCCGTATTTTTTGAAGGAGGAACCTCTTCAGATTCTACGATGCAGGCAATCACGCAGATTCGAAAAATATCGGATGAACAATGCTTCGTCAGTGGTATGTCGGCAATCGTAGAAGATACCAAAGAACTGGCAGAAAAAGAGACTCCGCTGTATGTGTTGATCGCAGTTCTTTTGTCTGCACTGGTACTGTCACTTACGATGGATTCCTTCTTTGTACCGATTCTGTTCCTTTTGAGTATAGGAATGGCGATTATTTATAATCTGGGCAGCAATGTGTTTTTTGGAGAGATATCCTATATTACGAAAGCACTGGCGGCGGTTCTGCAGCTGGGAGTGACAATGGATTATTCCATCTTTCTGATGCACAGCTATGAGGAACAGCAAGTCCGCTATGACGGAGATAAAGAACGGGCAATGGCACATGCAATTTCACAGACGTTTTCTTCCGTGATTGGAAGCTCTGTTACGACAATTGCGGGATTTATCGCACTTTGTTTTATGAGTTTTACCTTAGGAAAAGATATCGGTATTGTAATGGCAAAAGGGGTGCTTTTGGGAGTCCTTACCTGTGTGACGGTTCTGCCGTCCATGATCCTGTGTTGTGATAAACTGATTGAGAAGACAAAGCATAAACCTCTGCTTCCAGATATTCGCAGGATTTCCGATAAGGTGACGAAAAAGTATCTGGTATATGTCATTATTTTCCTGGTACTATTGTTCCCTGCTGTTTATGGAAATAATCATACAAGCGTTTACTACAATCTGGATGAGTCGTTACCGAAAAATCTTCCCAGTGTAATCGCAAATACAAAATTAAAAGAAGACTATAACATGAATACGACTCATATGATTCTGGTAGACAGTTCCCTGCCATCACATGAAGTGAACCGGATGGTGAAAGAAATTGATAAAGTCGACGGTGTGAAATGGGTACTGGGGCTGGATGAGCTGGTAGGGCCTGGCATTCCGTCGGATATGATCCCGGATTCTGTAAGCAGTATGCTGAAAAATGAGAAATATCAGCTTCTGATGGTAAATTCAGAGTATAAAGTTGCAACGGATGAAGTGAATGCGCAGATTGGTGAGATTGATGAGATCCTGGATCGCTATGATGAAGGTGCAATGCTGGTAGGAGAAGGACCACTGACGAAAGATCTGATTACGATTACGGATACCGATTTTAAGAGAGTCAGTGCGGTATCGATCGGAATAGTATTCCTGATTATTATGATTCTGTTCCGCTCTGTTACACTTCCGGTAATTCTGGTTGGAGTCATTGAATTTGCAATCTTTGTGAACATGGGAATTCCATTTTTTACAGGAACGAAGCTTCCATTCGTGGCATCCATTGTGATAGGAACCATACAGCTGGGCGCAACCGTTGATTATGCGATCCTGATGACGACGAGGTATAAACGGGAACGCAATCATGGGGCTGGAAAATATGATGCCATCACAACGGCGCATAAGTTCTCGGCACAGTCGATTATCGTCAGCGCGTTTAGCTTTTTTGCAGCGACGATCGGTGTCGGATTGTATTCCAATATTGATATGATCAGTTCTCTGTGTATCCTGATGGCAAGAGGAGCGCTGATCAGTATGGTAGTTGTAGTATTGATTCTGCCATCTATGTTCATGGTATTTGATAAAGCCATTGTAAAAACAAGTAAAGATTTTCTGCCGAAGAAAGAAATATAGGAGGTAATATCTATGAAAACAAGCATGAAAAAAAGAGTTTTTGCAGGATCTATGGCGGTAGTTGTTGCAGCCGGGATGGCAGGAACCTGTGTATATCAGAATTCTCTGGAGGTGAAAGCAGAGGAGGAAAAAGAAAAAATTGAAGAATTAAAAGAGACGGCATCTAAGGCGTTGGGAAACAGCACTTCAGAGAATCCGAAAGAAACATATAAAGATGAATCCGTATATGTAAAAGCAGATGCAACCGGAAAGGTAAGCAATACAACTGTTACCGAATGGCTGAAAAATCCAGGAGAAGGAACGGTTGAAGATGCTTCGAAACTGGATGAGATTAAAAATATCAAAGGGGATGAAGCATTTACAGAAGGCAGTAACAGTACTTTGCTATGGGAATCAGACGGAAAAGATATCTATTATCAGGGAACAACAGATGAGGAACTGCCAGTGGAGGTCAAAGTATCCTACAAACTGGATGGAAAAGAGATCACGCCTGAGGAGCTGAAGGGAAAAGATGGAAAAGTTGAGATTACATTTGACTATGAAAATAATTCCAGACAGCTGGTTGAGGTAAATGGAAGTCAGGAAGAGATGTATGTTCCATTTACCATGGTAACCGCATTGATGCTTCCGACGGATGAGTATCAGAACGTGACGGTTGATCATGGGAAAATTATATCCGATGCAGATAAAGATATTGTAGTGGGTCTGGTATTCCCGGGACTGGAAGAAAATCTGAAACTGGAGGGAACAGACTTTGAGATTCCGGACAGTGTTACGATTACTGCGGATGTGGAACAGGCATCTGTTGGACCAACAATTACGATTGCATCTTCTGAGATCCTGGATCAGTTCGATCTTAGTGATGTGAAGGATTTTGACAGCCTGGAAGATTCCATGGAAGAGTTGGAAAATGCAGCGGACCAGCTGGTGGATGGTTCGAAAGAGGCAGCAGATGGTTCGAAGACACTGGCAGATGGAGCCAAAACCTTGGCAGACGGTTCAAAGGAACTGGCAAGTGGAGTCAATACGTTGCATGATAAGAGTGGATCTCTGACTAGCGGAGTCAACACTCTGGCAGACGGAGTTTATGCATATACGGATGGAGTCGGAGCTTTGGCCAAGGGAAGTAATGAACTTGCGGCTGGTGCGGCAGCGTTAAAAGATGGAGCAGTAAGTGCACAGGCAGGAATTCAATCAGTCAAAGATGGTGCAGACCAGCTGTCAGCAGGATATACGGACCCACAGAATGGTGCGGTGGCAGGCGCAAATGCACTGAATGCGGGACTTGAGCAATTAAGTGGCAGTTTAAGTATCCAATCCAATCTGTCTTTGTCAGAAGAGCAGACGACAGCGATTCAAGGAATGGCGGCTCAGATGGCACAGGCAGCAGCAGACGCTATGCCGGAGGGGACCTTCCCGGATGAAGAGACAAAACAGGGATACATCAGTCAATTAAGTGCTTCTTATGCAAGCATATTGATGGAACAGTTTACCAACACGATGAACAATACCGCAGATTCTGTAAAACAGCAGGTGAAAGGAAGTATCGATGCACAGCTCCTTCCGGGATCTCAGAAGCTTGCGGCGGGAATCCAGAGCTTAAGCGATGGAACAACAAACCTTCAGAGTGGACTGAATCAATTATATACTGGAAGTGATGCACTCGTGCAGGGAACCGATCACCTCTTCCAGGGTGCATTGGCTTTACAGCAGGGTGCAGAAAAACTGGATCAGAACAGCAGCCTGTTAAGATCCGGATCTGCTTCTCTCAAAGATGGGGGATCACAGCTGGCTGGTGGTATAAAACAGCTGAAAAATGGTGCAGATCAGGTGTCAGATGGGGCTGGAAAACTTGCTGGCGGAGCGGATACACTGGCAGAAGGAAATCAGGCACTGGCAGAAGGTATGTCTGAATTTAAGACATCTGGGATTGATCAGCTGACAAAACTATTTGATGGAGACATCAAAAATGTAACATCCAGACTGGAAGCCATGACAAAACTTGGCCAGGATTATAAATCATTTGCCGGAATCAAGGATGGCATGAATGGAAGTACCAAATTTATCATCGAAACCGAAGGCGTAGATGATTAATCAAAGAAAATCTAATCGATTCATTCCGAAAATTGAATCATTCAATCAAACATAAAAAAGAGTGAACAGAGGGACGGAAAGTCCCTCTGTTCATTGTCTATATCCCCTCAAATATAAGAAGACAAAATAAGAAAGAAGAAAACTCCCCCTATATTGGTTGGATAATATCTGCTTGTCGTGTTATAATGTGCAGGAGACCAGGAATCATATCAGATTGGTGGTTTCTGGAATTAAGATAGAATATCGGTTGCGAAAGGGAGGAACGGCATGGACGCTTATACAAGTTTTGCCGAAGTTTATGATACATTCATGGATAATGTGCCATATGGAGAATGGGCAGATTATCTGGTGAGAAAATTGAAAGAATATGGAATCGAAGATGGGCTGGTACTGGAACTGGGCTGTGGTACTGGAAGCATGACAGAGCTTCTGGCTTCGAAAGGATATGATATGATCGGAGTGGATAACTCAGAAGATATGCTGGAGCTTGCGCTGGAGAAGAGAGTGAAGAGCGGCCATGATATTTTATATCTTCAGCAGAATATGCAGGAATTTGAATTATATGGTACCGTAAGAGCGGTCGTAAGCGTCTGTGACTCTGTCAATTATGTGACGGATGAGGAAGAACTTACAGAAGTATTCCGTCTGGTCAATAATTATCTGGATCCGCGAGGTATTTTTATCTTTGATTTTAATACAGAATTTAAATATCGGGAAATCTTAGGAGAGCAGGTGATCGCGGAAGACCGAGAAGAATGCAGTTTTATCTGGGATAATTATTATGACAGACTGAAAAAGATTAACGAATATGAGCTGACACTGTTTGTACAGAGCGAAGATGACCCGGATCTGTATCGGAAATATCACGAAGAGCATTTTCAGAAAGCTTATACATTAGAAAGAATTAAGACCATGCTGGAAGAAGCAGGGCTGAAATATCTTGGGGCGTTTGATAATTATTCAGAGAAAGCACCGATGTATAATAGTGAACGCATCTGCGTTATAGCACAGGAGTATGGAAAATAATAGTTACAGGGATTTTAACACTGAAAATTAAGCATAGAGAAAGAGGAATTGTAGAAATGAATGATTATATTGTAAGAGCGACAGCGGCAGACGGGCAGGTGAGAGCGTTTGCGGCAACAACGAAGCAAGTGGTGGAGGCCGCAAGAGAACATCACAATACAAGCCCGGTGGCAACAGCGGCTCTTGGAAGGCTTCTGACTGCGGGAGCAATGATGGGAAGCATGATGAAGAATGATACAGATATGCTGACTTTGCAGATTCGAGGAGACGGACCTCTTGGAGGAATTACGGTTACGGCAGACAGTCATGCGAATGTCAAAGGATATGTGAACAATCCGGATGTGATCCTGCCGCCAAAGAATGGGAAACTGGATGTTGGTGGAGCGGTCGGAATCGGACTTTTGCAGGTGATTAAAGATATGGGATTAAAAGAGCCCTATTCCGGACAGACCATCCTTGTGACCAGTGAGATTGCGGAAGATCTGACATATTATTTTGCAAATTCTGAGCAAGTGCCTTCTTCTGTCGGTCTGGGTGTTCTGATGGAAAAAGATAATACGGTAAAATGTGCCGGCGGATTTATCATCCAGATGATGCCATTTGCAAAAGAGGAGACAATCAGCCGGATTGAGGAGAATCTGAAAAATGTAACATCTGTCACCAGTCTTTTGGAAAAGGGGTACACGCCGGAACAGCTTTTGGAAACGCTGCTTGGAAATGTCGGACTTGAGATCACAGATACCATCCCGACGCAGTTTTATTGCAATTGTTCCAAAGAAAGAGTTGAACAGGCAGTAGTCAGTGTCGGAAAGAAAGAAATCCAGGAGATGATCAACGAAGGAAAACCAATCGAGGTAAAATGCTTCTTCTGTAATACTGCTTATCAGTATACTGTGGAGGAGCTAAAAGAGATTATCAAACGCAGTAAATAGACTTTGTAGAAAGGACAGAGAGAACAGGGAGGAAGAAGATGAAACATGGATTTGTCAAAGTGGCAGCAGTGACACCGGATATCCGGGTGGCAGATGTCGCTTATAATACAGAAAATATCTGTAAGATGATTGATGAGACAACGAAAGCAGGAGCGAAAGTCATTGTATTTCCAGAATTGTGCGTGACGGGGTATACCTGCAGCGATCTATTTACGCAGGATATCCTTTTGCAGGATGCAAGAAAAGCGCTCTTTGAGATTGCGGAATATACAACTGGAAAGGATGCTCTGATCTTCGTTGGACTGCCACTGGCAGTGGAAGGAGAATTGTATAATGTAGCAGCTGCTTTGAATCAGGGAAAGATCCTTGGACTGACTACCAAAAGTTTCCTCCCGAATTATGGGGAATTTTATGAAATGCGGCAGTTCAGGCGCGGACCGAAGAAAGCTCGTTATATTACATTGAACGGAGAAAATATCCCATTTGGCCCACAGCTTTTATTTACGGCAGACAGTATGGAAGAACTGATTGTATCCGCAGAGATCTGTGAGGATGTATGGTCCCCGGTCCCGCCGAGTATTGAAGCGGCAAGAGAAGGCGCGACTCTGATCGTCAACTGTTCTGCGAGTGACGAAACGATTGGAAAAGCATCTTATCGAAGAAGCTTAATTGAAGGACAGTCAGCAAGACTGATCTGTGGATACGTATATGCAAATGCAGGAGAAGGAGAATCTACGACGGATCTTGTATTTGGTGGTCATAATATTATTGCAGAGAATGGTACGACACTTGCAAAGAGCAAGAGATTTGAAAATAGTGCGATTTACACGGAGATTGATGTGAAGAGACTGCTCAGTGAACGGAGAAAGAATACTACCTTCCAGGCGGCGGAAGAAAAGACCTTAATTCGGATTCTATTTGAGCTGAAAAAAGAAGAGACAACCCTTACCAGAACCTTCCCATCCAGACCATTTGTTCCAAGTGTGATGAGTGAAAGGGAAAAAAGATGTGAGGAGATTCTGACGATTCAGGCAATGGGACTTAAAAAGCGTCTGGCACATGCACATGCGAAAAGTGCAGTGGTTGGGATTTCCGGAGGACTGGATTCGACGCTGGCACTTCTGGTGACGGCAAAGGCATTTGACGCACTGGGGATGGACCGTAAAGGAATCGTGGCTGTAACAATGCCTTGTTTTGGAACGACAGACAGGACCTATCAGAATGCATGCAAGATGTCCCTGAAGCTTGGGGCAACTCTTCGGGAGATACCGGTCGGTGCAGCGGTGGAACAGCATTTTAAAGATATCGGACATGATCCGGAGGATCACAGCGTTACGTACGAAAATTCTCAGGCGAGAGAGCGTACCCAGGTACTGATGGATGTAGCGAACCAGGCAGGCGGTATTGTCATCGGAACCGGGGATATGTCAGAGCTCGCTCTTGGATGGGCAACCTATAATGGTGATCATATGTCCATGTATGGGGTAAATGCTTCTGTTCCGAAGACGTTAGTCAGACATCTGGTACATTATTATGCAGATACCTGTGAAGATGAAGAATTAAAACGGGTACTCTACGATGTCCTTGATACGCCGGTGAGTCCGGAGCTGCTTCCTCCAAAGGATGGAGAGATTGCACAGAAAACAGAAGATCTGGTGGGACCGTATGAATTACATGATTTTTACCTGTATTATCTATTAAGATTCGGATACGAGCCGAGTAAGATCTACCGGATCGCAAAATATGCATTTGCCGGAGAATATGATGACGCGTCGATTTACAAATGGTTATATACTTTCTGCCGCAGATTCTTTACGCAGCAGTTCAAACGTTCCTGCCTTCCGGACGGTCCAAAGGTTGGTACCGTTGCATTATCTCCGCGCGGTGACTGGAGAATGCCAAGTGATGCATGTGCAGCCGGATGGCTCAAAGACCTGGAACAGGTGAGACCAGAGTAAATACTACAAATCAGAAAGAAGGAAAGTGGGCATGAAAGCAAAGAAAGAGGTTGCAGTTGCAAAGTTTAAACAGGGTTATAATTGCTGTCAGGCAGTGATCTGTGCTTATTGTGAAGAACTGGGATTAAAAGAAGAGGATGCATTTAAACTTGCAGAAGGATTTGGCTCTGGTATGGGAGGACTAAAAGATACCTGCGGTGCGGTAACCGGTATGTTCCTTACCATCAGTCTGGCAAACAGTGCCGGAGATATGGAAAACCCGATGGCAACAAAAGCAGATACGTATCAGAAATTCCGGGAGGCAGCTGCCAGATTCAAAGAAGAGAATGGATCTATCTACTGCCGCGATCTGAAAAATATGAATGGCCCGCAGCCATTAGTATGCTGTGTAAAATGCGTAGAAGATGCGGCAGCAATTGTAGATGAGATGCTGGCAGAATAAAATAGAGTAAGAAAAACAGATAAGATATTGGAAAAGAATGAGGAGGGAAGCATATGCAGTATCAGATCTTAGGCGATACATTGCCGGTAGTTATTTGTAAATTAGAGGCAGGAGAGAAGATGGTGACAGAGCGCGGCTCCATGGCATGGATGTCACCAAATATGAAGATGGAAACGTCTACAAACGGAGGAATCGGAAAGGCATTCGGACGGATGTTTTCAGGGGAATCCATGTTCCAGAATATTTATACCGCACAGGGAGGTCTTGGACAGATTGCATTTGCATCCAGCTTTCCAGGATCCATAAGACCATTCCAGATTGGTCCAGGACAGGAATACATCTTCCAGAAAAAGGCGTTTCTTGCGGCAGAAGCAGGAGTGAATCTGTCTGTATTTTTCCAGAAAAAAGTAGCTTCCGGTCTGTTTGGAGGAGAGGGATTTATCCTGCAGAAAGTATCAGGGGAAGGAATTGCGTTCGCGGAGTTTGATGGTCATGTAGTAGAATATGATCTTAAGCCGGGACAGCAGATCATCATAGACTCCGGATATCTTGCGGCAATGACCACAAGCTGCAGTATGGACATTCAGACGGTTCCGGGACTGAAAAATATGGTGTTCGGCGGGGAAGGGCTGTTCAATACGGTCATCAGCGGACCGGGACGTGTGTGGCTGCAGACTATGCCGATCAGCAGCGTGGCAGGCGCACTCAGACCATATCTGCCGACGGGGAATTCATAATTATAAATGGAAAAATTATGAAGGAGCTAGTCAGTATGACAGCTCCTTCAATGATTTAGAAGTAATATCAGATTTTCAGATTCTTTAAGAGATCTCCAAGGCTGGTTCCGATGTTTTCAGCTTTTGGGATCACTACTTTTTCTTCCGGTTCTTCCGGAACTTCTTCCAGAGCTTTCATACTCAGGCTGATCTTGCCGTCTTTGACTCCGATGACTTTCACCTTTACTTCGTCTCCGGTATTCAGAACATCTTTTGGAGATTTTACTCGTTTCTGGCTGATCTGTGATACGTGTACCAGGCCGGACAATCCATCTTCCAGACGGACAAATGCACCGTAATCCTGAATACTTTCAATTTTACCGGTTAAGACGCTGCCAACTTTAACATTCGCGAGCTTTTCCTCCATTGCTTTTTTCTCCTGCTCTTTCAGGATCTCACGTGCAGAAAGGATCAGGCGGTTGTCTGCCTCGTCTACGTCAATGACTCTGACCTCGATCTCCTTTAACAGATAGGACTCCAGGTCTTCAATATAGGATAAGGATAATTTGGATGCAGGGATGAATCCACGCAGCCCTTCTACCATAGCAATTGCGCCGCCATTGACAATTCCTTCAATTTTGATCGGCAGATTTGTTCCCTTTTCCTTGTAGGATTCCACAACTCTCCATGGATTGGCGTCATCAAAATGCTCTTCCAGGTCTGCCATTGTCTCAGCAGCCTCTTCTGTTTTTGTTTCTTCTTGTAATAATTCTTCGCTCATAGTATTATTCCCTTTCTCGGTATTAAGAATCATACGGTTTTAATATTGCAGTTTATGCTGCCATTTATAATTTCATATGATCTCACATGCTGTTTTCAGTATAGCATAAAACATAGTATATATTCAAAGAAAAAAACAGATATCAATGAATTTGTGGTTGACGAAATGAAAAAAAGGTGGCAATCTTACTTTAGAACTAGAAAATAAGGATATTAGAGTGTGGAGAACAAAAATGAGTAAGAAAGAAAAAGTATATGTGGTAGGCCATAAGAATCCGGATACAGATTCAATCTGTTCTGCTATCGCGTATGCGCATTTGAAAAAAGAAGTTACCGGCGATGATTATGTTGCCAGAAGAGCCGGTCAGATAAATGAAGAGACACATTATGTTTTGCATAAGTTTGGCGTAAAGGCGCCGAATCTTCTCCTGAATGTAAAACTTCAGGTGAAAGATATGGATATCCATAAGATCGATGGGGTAGAACCGAATGTTTCCATCCGGGATACATGGACAAAGATGAAAGAGAATAATATCAAAACGATTCCGGTTTTAACAGATGATGAACTGGTGGGTGTGATTTCTACCGGAGATATCGCGAGATCTTACATGGAAGTGTATGATAACTTTATTCTTTCAACGGCAAGAACGCAGTACCGGAATATCGTCCAGACACTGGATGGTACGATCATTACCGGGAATGAGCATGGATACTTTACAAAAGGGAAAGTGGCAATCGGAGCATCGAATCCGGATCTGATGTCGGAATTTATTAGCAAAGACGATCTGGTTCTTCTGGGAAACCGCTACGAATCTCAGATCTGTGCACTGGATGAGGATGTCAGCTGCATGATTATCTGCCAGGGGGCGGAGGTCTCAGAAGAAGTGATCCGCAGAGCAGAAGAGCAGAGCATTGTGATCATCAGCACGCCGCATGATACATTTACGGCTGCACGTCTGATCAATCAGAGTGTTCCGGTTAAGAGATTTATGACGAAAACTCCGCTTACTTCTTTTCATATGGATGACTACGTAGAAGATATCAAGGAAGTGATGGCAAAGAAGAAATACCGTGATTTTCCGATCCTGGACAGACACGGAAGGTTCAAGGGATTTATTTCCAGACGTCGTTTCCTGAATGTAAGCAAGAAGAAGGTGATCCTGGTGGATCACAATGAGAAGAGTCAGGCAGTAGATGGGATTGAAGAAGCAGAGATCGTGGAGATCATTGATCATCATAGACTGGGAAATATTGAAACGATGGGACCGGTATTTTTCCGGAACCAGCCGGTTGGATGTACGGCGACGATTGTATATCAGATGTATCAGGAATACGGAGTAGAACTGACTCCGACCATTGCAGGACTTTTATGTTCCGCAATCATTTCAGATACGTTACTGTTCCGTTCGCCGACCTGTACACCAGTGGATGAGATGGCAGCGCACAAGCTGGCGGAAATTGCTGAGATTGACCTGGAAGAGATGGCACAGGCAATGTTCAAAGCTGGAAGTAATCTTTCAGGAAAGAGTGCAGAAGAGATCTGCTTCCAGGATTTCAAACAGTTTACTGTAAATGATATTGTATTTGGTGTTGGACAGATTAACTCTATGAGTAAGGAAGAGCTGCAGGAGGTAAAAGAAGTTCTGGAACCATATCTGCCGGAGGTTTTAAAGAAGAATCATCTGCAGATGGTATATTTTATGCTGACAGATATCCTGGCAGAATCGACAGAACTGATCTGCTGTGGAAATAATGCGAAATCTTATATTACAGATGCATTTGACCTGAAGGAAGATGCAGACAAGCTGATCTTAAAAGGGGTAGTATCCAGAAAGAAACAGTTGATCCCGACACTGGTAAGTGAACTGCAGCAATAATAGAGAAGCGAATCAGCAGTAAGGAGACATTTTATGGCAAAACAAGTGTGGAAGCCGGGCAATATGCTGTATCCTCTTCCCGCAGTAATGGTAAGTACTGCAGATAAGAATGGTGCGGACAATATCATTACGGTTGCATGGACCGGAACGGTATGTACAAATCCCGCAATGTTATATATATCCGTGCGGCCGGAAAGATACTCTTATCATATGTTAAAAGAAAGCGGAGAATTTGTAGTAAATCTGACAACAGAAAAGCTTCGGTATGCGACTGACTGGTGCGGGGTAAAGTCCGGACAGGATGTGGATAAATGGAAAGAAATGGAACTGACCCGCGGGAAAGCAGAGAAACTTTCCTATGCTCCGATTATAGTAGAAAGTCCGGTAAATATTGAATGCAAAGTGACAGAGATAAAGGAATTAGGATCTCATCATATGTTTCTGGCAGAAGTGCAGGCAGTACAGGTGGATGAGGCTTATCTGGATCAAAATGGCAAGTTTCAGTTGAATGATACCGGACTACTGGCATATTCTCACGGAGAATATCTGCCACTGGGAAAATCATTTGGGACATTTGGATGGAGTGTACGAAAAACCAAAAATAAAAAACAAGGAAAAAGAAGGTAAGGCCTTAAAGCGGCTTTACCTTCTTTTTATAGATACGTCTTAATAAGATGGTACAAAGTATGACGGATACGATCTCTGCGATCGGAATCGACCACCATACCTGATGAAGTCCGAACAGTTTCGCAAATGTATAGGCAACCGGCAGGATGACCAACAGCTGTCTTGATACAGATACGATCAGGCTGTAAATACCATTTCCCAGAGCCTGGAAAACGGAACTTGCAACGATACAGTATCCGGCAAACAGGAAACTGATGCTGATGATCCGCAGAGCAGGAACGCCGATGGCAAGCATGGTTTCTGATGCATCAAAGAGATTCTGAAGCAGAGCTTCCGGGAAGATCTGGAAAATGGTCAGTCCAAGCAGCATGATGGAGACTGCGATCAGAATACTGAGCTTTACAGCCTGCATAATTCTCTTTTTGTTCTTCGCACCATAGTTGTATGCAATGATCGGAATCATACCGTTATTCAGTCCAAATACAGGCATAAAGATGAAGCTCTGGAGCTTGAAATAAACGCCAAATACAGCTGCCGCTGTTGAAGAGAACATCAGAAGAATTTTATTCATTCCGAAAGTCATAACGGAGCTGATGGCCTGCATGATAATGGATGGGATGCCTACTTCATAGATAGTCACAATGGTCCGTTTGTGTGGCCGGAATCCCCGGAAGTTTAAGTTGAGTTCTTTGTTTTTGGTTATATTAAAGAAAAATGACATCAGCAGCGCAATGATCTGTCCGATTACAGTTGCAATAGCAGCACCTGCGACTTCCAGCTTTGGAAAACCGAAGAGGCCGAAGATCAGAATCGGATCCAGTATGATATTGATGATGGCACCAGTTCCCTGTGTGATCATAGTATAAATAGTCTTTCCTGTAGACTGGAGCAGACGTTCAAATGTAATCTGAAGAAAAATACCGGCGGAAAACAAAGTAATAATGCGAAGGTACTGAGTACCATAATTAACAATGATCTCATTACCAGTCTGCATAATAAAAAAGAAATGAGAACCGATGATTCCGAGTATGGCAAACAGGATGCAGCTTAAAATGCCGAGAAAGATACCATTTCTTGCCGCTCTGTTAGCGCCTTCAAAGTTCTTTTCCCCCAGATTACGAGACAGAAGGGCATTAATACCGACACCAGTACCTGAGGCAACCGCAATCATCAGATTCTGAACAGGAAAGGCCAGTGATACCGCGGTAAGTGCATCTTCGCTCAGCTTGGCAACAAACATACTGTCGACGATATTATATAGTGCCTGTACGAGCATGGAAATCATCATAGGCAGTGACATAGAGATTAAAAGTTTGGGAACAGGCATAGATCCCATTTTATTTTCTTTTGTATGAGCTTCAGTCATAAGCATTTCCTCCTGAATCATTATCGTGAACAACACGGGCTATTATATCATTCCATTATATAGAATGCAATGAGTTCATACGTGTTTGCGTTTCTTCATATAAATGAGGTAATGGTGATTTTTCTGATGAGAGGAAAAATACCGGATCAGCACTGGTCAGGAAGGGAGTGGAGACGTGAAATGAGGAGGAAAAAAGAGTATGGAATCATGATCATCTGCGGCTTTCTCTATCTTTTCTGCCTGTTTCGGACGATGGGAATGCCATTGGGAGTCAAAGAAACAGGAGAAAATGCAAATAAAGAATCAGCAAAAGGCGAATCCATTGAAGATGCCGTTGAGTATGTAGCATCATCGATGATAACAGAGGCGCCAAAGATTGCACTGACATTTGACGACGGGCCAAGTAGTGAATGTACGGGGCGTCTTCTGGATGGACTAAAAGAGAGAAATGTAAAGGTAACCTTTTTCCTGATTGGGGAAAATGCAAAAAATGCTCCAGATCTTGTAAAACGAGAGTATGAGGAAGGGCATCTGATTGGGAACCATACGTATCACCATGTGGAGATTACAAAGGTTTCAGATGAAAAGGCAAAGGAAGAAATCGAACAGACGGATCAGGTAATCTATTCGATTACAGGAAAACATGTGGAATATATGCGCCCTCCATTTGGACTGTGGCAGCGTGATCTGGAATTAGAGATTGAAGTCATGCCGGTGATGTGGACGATTGATCCACTGGACTGGACCACAGGCAATGTAGATGAAATTGTAAATAAGGTAGTGACGGAAGCGGAGGAAAATGATATTATCTTAATGCACGATTGTTACAATTCCAGCGTAGACGCAGCACTTCGGATCATAGATATTCTGAAGGAAAAAGGATTTGAATTTGTAACAGTAGATGAATTGATCATGAATTAGATTGAGAAAAGGATATAGATATGGTAAATGAATTTTCAAGAACAGAGCTGTTGATCGGAGAAGAAAATATTCAGAAATTAAAAGCAAGTACGGTGATGGTACTGGGAGTCGGCGGCGTCGGCTCCCATTGCATTGAAGCTTTGGCAAGAAGTGAAGTTGGACGATTGATCCTGGTGGATAATGATACGGTATCACTTACCAATATAAATCGCCAGTCGATCGCATTTCACAGTACGATAGGGAAATATAAGACACAGGTAATGAAAGCGCGGATCCAGGATATATGTCCGCAGACGGAGGTTGTGACGCATGAGATGTTTGTGCTGCCTGAGAATGTGGACATACTGTTTCAAGAGAAACCAGATTATATCATCGATGCGATTGATACGGTGACGGCAAAACTGGTGCTGGTGGAAAAGGCTAAAGAACACAATATTCCAATCATCTCCTGCATGGGAACCGGAAATAAGCTGCATGCAGAATTGTTCGAGATTACTGATATCAGTAAAACTTCCGTATGTCCGTTATGTAAGGTGATGCGAAAAGAGTTAAAAACAAGAGGAATCACACATCTGAAAGTTCTGTATTCAAAGGAAAAGCCAGTGGATATTTCCGGACGGGACAGTGGGGAGGACAAAGGACAGAGACGTTCGATTCCGGGAAGTGTTTCTTTTGTACCGCCAGTTGCAGGTATCCTGATCGCAGGAGAAGTGATCCGGGATCTTTGCAGATTATAAGAGATCAGGTATCGACATATAAGGGAAAAGGGAAAGATGAAGATTCAATCAAGAGAGGAAGAGAAAAATGGATCTGTTTGATTATATGAGAGAACAGAATATGGAAAAAGAGGCGCCACTGGCATCCAGGCTTCGTCCGACAACGCTGGATGAAGTTGTGGGACAGCAGCATATTATAGGGAAGGACAAGCTTCTGTATCGGGCAATCAAGGCGGACAAATTAAGTTCCATCATCTTTTATGGGCCACCGGGAACCGGAAAGACAACGCTTGCAAAGGTGATCGCGAATACGACCAGCGCAGAATTTACACAGATTAATGCAACAGTGGCCGGAAAAAAAGACATGGAAGAAGTGGTCGGTCGGGCGAAAGAGCTTCAGGGAATGTATCATAAGAAGACGATTCTTTTTGTAGATGAGATTCACCGATTCAATAAAGGCCAGCAGGATTATCTGCTTCCGTTTGTGGAAGATGGGACGATCATCCTGATCGGGGCAACGACGGAAAACCCGTATTTTGAAGTAAATGGGGCGCTGCTCTCCCGCTCCAGTGTCTTTGAATTGTATCCGTTAGAGAAGGAGGACATTCAGACTCTGATCCGGCGGGCCGTGTATGATATGGAGAAAGGGATGGGCAGTTATCAGGCCGTGATCGAGGAGGATGCACTGGAATTCCTGGCAGACATTTCCGGGGGAGATGCAAGAAGCGCTTTAAATGCAGTAGAACTTGGAATCCTAACGACAGAAAGAAGCACAGACGGAAAAATCCATCTGACACTGGAGGTAGCTTCGGAATGTATTCAAAAGCGGGTTGTCCGCTATGATAAGACCGGAGATAATCATTATGATACGATTTCTGCATTTATAAAAAGCATGCGTGGCTCTGATCCGGATGCGGCAGTATACTATCTGGCGAAAATGTTGTATGCAGGCGAAGATATTAAATTTATTGCCAGAAGAATCATGATCTGTGCATCTGAGGATGTGGGAAATGCTGATCCCATGGCTCTTACGGTTGCGGTATCTGCAGCACAGGCTGTAGAGCGGATCGGGATGCCCGAAGCACAGATCATCTTGTCACAGGCAGTGCTGTATGTGGCAACTGCTCCAAAAAGCAATTCTGCAACCAATGCGATCTTTGCAGCAATGGAAAGTGTGAAACAGAAGAAAACTACAGTTCCGGTTCATCTTCAGGATGCTCATTACAAAGGATCTCAGAAACTGGGGCATGGAGTCGGATATCAGTATGCGCATAGTTATCCGAATCATTACGTGAAGCAGCAGTATCTTCCAGATGAGATCGTTGGAGAAAAATTCTATGAGCCCGGCGAAAATGGGCATGAGAAGAATATTCGGGAATGGATGGAATATCTGCAGAGCCAGTCTTAAGTCAAGGTTTCAAGAAAAAGATGCAACGGTTCTTGTGTTTTCTTACTACAAAGGGTATAATCGTAACAGAGCAATTAAGGGGAATGCTGAATACAATTTTTGTATGGCAGGAAACATTTAAGGAGGAAGCAAAATGAAGATTTATGACACAGTAAAAAAAGAAGAAGTTGAGATTGATGGAACGGAAGGATTGATCCAGATTATGAAGGATGGTCGTCAGGTAGATCTGTATCTGAAAGAAAAGAAATCTGACGAAGACGGATATATGTCATGGGATGTAGAGCATTGGTCAACCGTAGATAATAAGAGATTCATCCGCTGCTATTCATTAGAAGGAAAAGTATTAAGCGAATCCACCGGTCACAATATCTATGATCTGAGAAATGATTTTAAACCAGAAGAAGCTGCAAAAATCGAACTGAGCTAATGAAAGAATCTGGAAAATGAGAGCAAGTATGTAGAAAAAGCATGCTTGCTTTTTTTTGGTGCAATGCATGTGGTAAAAATGGACAAAATGATCTTGAAAGGTTTTCATAAAAAAAATATAAACAGTGTTGACAAAAGTAGATGGGAGTGCTATCTTAATAGTCGAAAGGTGTTAGCACTCGAAAATAAAGAGTGCTAACAGAGAAAGCCGAAAGGAGGAGGAGATGATGATATTGGCAGAGGGACTCAGCGATCGGAAGTTAAAAATTCTTCACGCAATCATTCAGAATTATCTGGAAACAGGTGAACCGGTCGGTTCCAGAACGATCTCAAAATACACAGATCTGAATTTAAGTTCCGCTACGATCCGTAACGAGATGGCAGATCTGGAAGAGATGGGATATATCATTCAGCCTCATACGTCAGCAGGACGTATCCCTTCGGACAAAGGTTACAGACTCTATGTAGATATGCTGATGGAGGAGAAGGAACAGGAACTGAATGAGATGCAGGAACAGATGCTGGATAAGGCAGACAAGATGGAACAGCTTCTGAAGCAGGCAGCGAAAGTTCTGGCGAACAGTACGAATTACGCAACGATGGTTTCTACTCCGATGCACAGTGCCAACCGGATCAAGTTCATTCAGCTGTCTATGGTAGATGAAGAACAGGTCATTGCAGTGATCGTATTGGGAGGCAATGTCATAAAGAACAAGATCATTGACATTGACGAGCCAATCAGTAATGAGAATCTGCTGAAGCTGAATATGCTTCTGAATACGACACTGAATGGAATGTCTATTGAAGAGATTAACCTGGGGCTGATTGCCAGACTGAAAGAACAGGCCGGCATACACAGTGAGGTGGTTGGAAATGTGCTGGATGCAGTTGCGGATGCAATTCAGATTGATGAAGATATGCAGATCTATACCAGCGGCGCAACCAACATTTTCAAATATCCGGAATTGAGTGATAAGCAGAGTGCTCAGGAAATCATCAGTGCATTTGAGGAAAAGCAGCAGCTGACAGAGCTGGTGACTCAGACATTATCAAAAGATGATAATACCGGAATTCAGGTGTACATCGGTGATGAGACGCCAGTGCAGAACATGAAAGACTGCAGTGTAGTTACCGCAACTTATGAATTAGGAGACGGTATGAAGGGAACGATAGGTATTATCGGACCAAAACGAATGGATTATGAACATGTATTAAAGTCTATGAAGCGGCTCCAGAGTGAACTGGATCAGATGTTTCATAAGAATGAATAGAAAGGTGGAATAACCCTTGGAAAATAACCAGGAGAAGAGCCAGGAAGAAATGGTAAAGGAAGCTGTGGAGGAAGCCAAGAAAGCAGCAGAAGCCGCAGAGGCAGTCAATCAGGATGCTGATGCAGAGGCTGAAGATGAAGAAGGAACTGAAGCAGAAAACGCGGAGGATGGAGAAGAAGCTGAATCAGCAGAAGGTGCTGATGCAGAGACTGAAGATTCCAAAGACGAAGCAAAAGAAAACGAAAAATCAGGTAAGAAATTATTTGGTAAAAAGAAAAAAGATAAAAAAGACGAGAAGATTGAAGAGCTTACAGATAAGCTTACTCGTCAGATGGCTGAGTTTGATAACTTCCGTAAACGTACAGAAAAGGAGAAATCCCAGATGTATGAAGTTGGTGCGAAAGATATCATAGAAAAGATTCTTCCGATTGTGGACAGTTTTGAGAGAGGACTTGGTGCAGTCAAAGAAGAAGACAAAGAAGATCCATTTATCCAGGGAATGGAAAAAGTATATAAGCAGTTTATAACGACCCTGGAGGGAATCGAGGTGAAACCTATCGAAGCGGTAGGGCAGCCATTCGATCCGAATTTCCATAATGCAGTGATGCATGTGGAGGATGAGAACCTGGGTGAAAATATCATCGCTGAAGAGTTCCAGAAAGGCTATATGTATCGTGACTCTGTAGTAAGGCACAGTATGGTAAAAGTAGCAAATTAAATTTGAACACTTAGTAAAAAAATATAATAGTAATTACAGGAGGAATTTGTCATGGGCAAAATTATTGGTATTGATTTAGGAACAACAAACAGTTGTGTAGCTGTTATGGAAGGTGGTCAGCCGACCGTTATCGCTAATACAGAAGGCGCAAGAACAACACCGTCTGTCGTAGCATTTACAAAGACAGGAGAGCGTCTGGTAGGAGAGCCTGCAAAACGTCAGGCTGTAACAAATGCAGAGAGAACAATCTCTTCTATCAAGAGAGAGATGGGTTCAGACTACAGAGTAACAATTGATGATAAGAAATATTCTCCTCAGGAAATTTCTGCTATGATCCTTCAGAAACTGAAAGCAGATGCAGAAGGATATCTTGGAGAAAAGGTAACTGAGGCTGTCATCACTGTTCCTGCTTACTTCAATGATGCTCAGCGTCAGGCTACCAAAGATGCAGGTAAGATCGCAGGACTTGATGTAAAGCGTATCATCAACGAGCCTACAGCAGCAGCTCTTGCATATGGTCTTGATAATGAGAAAGAACAGAAGATCATGGTATATGACTTAGGTGGTGGTACATTTGATGTATCTATCATTGAGATTGGTGATGGTGTTATCGAAGTATTATCTACTGCTGGTAATAACAGACTTGGTGGAGATGACTTCGACCAGAAGATCACAGACTATATGATTGCTGAATTCAAGAAACAGGAAGGTGTAGACTTATCTACAGATAAGATGGCACTTCAGAGATTAAAAGAAGCAGCTGAGAAAGCAAAGAAAGAGCTTTCTTCTGCAACAACAACGAACATCAACCTGCCATTCATCACTGCTACAGCAGAAGGTCCAAAGCATTTTGATATGAACCTTACAAGAGCAAAATTTGATGAACTGACACATGATCTTGTACAGAAGACTTCTGAGCCGGTACAGAGAGCTTTATCAGATGCAGGTATCACAGCTTCTGAACTTGGTCAGGTACTTCTGGTTGGTGGATCTACACGTATCCCGGCAGTTCAGGAAGAAGTAAAACGTCTGACAGGTAAAGAGCCAAGCAAGTCTTTGAATCCGGATGAATGTGTTGCACTTGGTGCTTCTGTTCAGGGTGGTAAACTTGCCGGAGATACAGGCGCAGGCGACATCCTTCTTCTGGATGTTACTCCACTGTCACTGTCCATCGAGACTATGGGTGGTGTTGCCACAAGACTGATTGAAAGAAATACAACAATTCCTACCAAGAAGAGCCAGATCTTCTCTACAGCAGCTGATAATCAGACAGCCGTAGATATCAACGTTGTACAGGGTGAGAGACAGTTCGCAAGAGATAATAAGTCTCTTGGACAGTTCAGACTGGATGGAATTGCACCGGCTCCACGTGGAATCCCACAGATTGAAGTTACATTTGATATTGATGCAAATGGTATCGTAAATGTATCTGCAAAAGATCTTGGAACAGGAAAAGAACAGCACATCACAATTACAGCAGGATCCAACATGTCTGATGAAGAGATTGATAAGGCTGTAAAAGAAGCTGCAGCATTCGAAGCACAGGACAAGAAACGTAAAGAAGGAATTGATGCTAAGAACGAAGCAGATGCAATGGTATTCCAGACAGAGAAAGCTCTGCAGGAAGTAGGAGATAAGCTTGACGGAGCTGACAAAGCAGCTGTTGAGGCTGACTGCAAGGCGCTGAAAGAATTACTGGAAAAAGTAAATATGGAAAGTATGTCAGATTCTGAGATTGCTGAGATCAAAGCAGGAAAAGAAAAACTGACAGAGAGTGCACAGAAACTGTTTACAAAGATGTATGAGCAGGCTGGAGCAGCAGGACAGCAGGCAGGTCCGGATATGGGAGCTGGTGCTAACGCAGGAGCAGGTCCGGCACCAGAAGGATTCCAGGGCGACGATGTTGTAGACGGAGATTTTAAAGAGGTATAAATCGGAAGCAGATGACGGAGATACCTGATGCGGAAGATGATTCCGGGGAACCAGGAGCAGTCCTGGTCTCCCGGATTTCCTTATGTATATCAGATGATTAGAGAGGGATAAAAGATGGCAGAAGCAAAAAGAGATTACTATGAAGTGCTTGGAGTCAGCAGAGACGCTGATGAAGCCACACTGAAAAAAGCATACAGACAGGTTGCAAAAAAATACCATCCAGATATGAATCCCGGTGACGCAGAAGCAGAAAAGAAGTTTAAAGAAGCTTCCGAAGCTTATGCTGTATTGAGTGATCCGGAAAAACGTCGTCAGTATGATCAGTTTGGTCATGCTGCATTTGAAGGTGGAGCAGGAGGAGCCGGCGGTTACGGTGGCTTTGATTTTAACGGTGCCGATTTTAGTGATATTTTTGGCGATATCTTTGGTGATTTATTTGGAGGAGGCAGAAGAGGCGGACGTGCAAACCAGGGCCCGATGAAAGGCATGAACATCCGCAAGAGTGTTAGAATAACCTTCGAGGAAGCCGTATTCGGATGTGAGAAAGAGCTGGAAGTTGTATTAAAAGATCCATGCCCGAAGTGTAATGGAACCGGAGCAAAACCGGGAACTTCACCGGAGACATGTCCGAAATGTGGCGGTAAAGGTCAGGTTGTATATACACAGCAGTCTTTCTTTGGAACCGTACAGAATGTTCAGACCTGTCCGGATTGTCATGGAACTGGAAAGATCATCCGGGAGAAATGTCCGGACTGTGGCGGAACAGGATACGTTGCAAATAAAAAGAAAATAGCAGTAACGATTCCGGCAGGTATTGATGACGGACAGAGTGTACGTATCCGTGAAAAAGGTGAGCCGGGAACAAATGGCGGGCCAAGAGGAGACCTGCTGGTAGAAGTGTCAGTATCCAGACATCCAATCTTCCAGCGTCAGGATATGCATATCTTTTCAACTGTACCAATTACGTTTGCACAGGCTGCGCTGGGAGCGGATATCCGCATAAAGACTGTAGATGGTGAAGTAATCTATACAGTGAAGCCGGGAACGAAGACAGATACGAAAGTACGCCTGAAAGGAAAAGGCGTTCCATCTGTCAGAAATTCTCAAGTCAGAGGAGATCATTATGTAACATTGGTGATCCAGACACCTGAGCATTTAAGCCATGAAGCAAAAGAAGCGCTTCGAAGATTTGATGAATTATCTGGCAATTCTCTCGGAGAAGCGGCGAATGATCCTAAGACAGGAAAGAAGAAAAAAGGATTTATGGAAAAAGTAAAAGAGGCCTTTGATGATGAGTAGTCATCAAGGGCCTTTTTCAAGTGCGTTTTTATAGTTAGGTTTCTGCTGGCTTTACTTGATTTGTTACTTGTAGTATAAAGTTTTGCCGTTTATAATGGTAGGTGCATGAAAGACAATTCTGGAAATATTTTGGAAAAGCTGGAACTAAGAGACCGGACACAACTTGCGGTTTATTATCTGAAAACCGGAAAATAGAAAACGGGGAAAAGGAGAGCAGATGAAAAGAGCAGAAAAAGAACTGGAAAAGGCACAGAGCAGGAGAGAATATATTTCGGAGATGACAGAGATGTTGCCGTTTCACAGTGAGATTCAGCATATGGAACCGCTGGACCGGGTCAATGGATTTGATGTGCGGCCTGGATTCTATACATTTGCAGGGGCAACGCCAATCCCGAATGGCGTCTGTTTTACTGTGCAGTCACAGGGGGCAGTTTCCTGCGAACTTTTGCTGTATCACAGGAAGGAGTCAGAGCCTTACGCTGTGATCCCATTTCCGAAAAATTACAAGATCGGGCATGTTTACTCAATGATTGTATTCGGATTGAATGTGGAAGAATTCGAATATGCGTACCGCCTGGACGGACCGTATCATCCGGAAAAGGGCCTTCTGTTTGATCGGAACCATGTTCTGCTGGATCCATATGCGAAGGCGGTGACCGGACAAAGCACCTGGGGAAAAAAGGTCAGTGAAAATGGATATCGTGCCAGAGTGGTTAGAAATAATTTTTATTGGGGAACAGAAAATTGGCCGAAGATTCCGATGGAAGATCTGATTATTTATGAAATGCATGTCCGTGGATTTACCAAGATGGCAAAAGATGTAAAGGCTCCGGGAACTTTTGAGGGAATCCGGGAAAAGATCCCATATCTGAAGGATCTCGGAGTAAATGCGATTGAACTGATGCCAATCTTTGAATTTGATGAATTGAGTGAAAAGCGGGAAGTAAATGGAAAAGAGCTTTTGAATTACTGGGGATACAATACAGTAAGCTTTTTTGCGCCGAATACCAGTTATACTTCTGCGGTAGAATATAACCGCGAGGGTATGGAATTCAAACAGCTGGTAAAGTCGCTGCATGAAAATGGGATTGAAGTGATCCTGGATGTGGTATTTAATCATACTGCAGAAGGAAATGAAGAAGGACCGTTTATTTCCTTTAAAGGTTTTGACAATAATGTCTACTATATGCTGACACCGGATGGAAAGTATTACAACTTTAGCGGGTGCGGAAATACCATGAATTGTAACCATCCGATCGTGCAGAGGATGATTATTGACTGTCTGCGTTACTGGGTTACGACTTACCGGGTGGATGGATTCCGGTTTGACCTGGCATCGATCCTTGGGAGGAATGAAGATGGGTCTCCGATGGAGAAACCACCGCTTCTTCGTGCACTTGCCCAGGATCCGATCCTGGGTGATACTAAGCTGATTGCAGAAGCGTGGGATGCAGGGGGATTGTATCAGGTGGGAAATTTTCCGGCTTTTAAACGCTGGTCAGAGTGGAACGGAAGATACCGGGATGATATGCGGGAGTTTTTAAAAGGTGGTCTGTGGTGCGCAAAAGGCGCGGCCCAGAGACTGATCGGATCTCCAGATATCTATAATCCGGAAATCCGCGGCAGGAATGCGTCGATTAATTTTATTACCTGTCATGACGGATTTACATTATATGATCTGTATTCTTATAATGAGAAACATAATGAAGCCAATGGCTGGAACAATATGGACGGAAGTAATGATAACCGCAGCTGGAACTGCGGGGTAGAGGGAGAGACGAAAGATCCTGAGGTCCTACATCTAAGGCACCGGATGATTAAAAATGCCTGTACGGTACTTTTGACCAGTAAAGGGACGCCTATGATTCTTGCAGGGGATGAGTTTGGAAATACGCAGTTTGGAAATAATAATCCTTATTGTCAGGATAATGAGATTTCCTGGCTTGACTGGAGCCTGATGGAAAAGAATGAAGATATCTATCGGTTTTTCCGGTATCTGATTCATTTCCGCAAAAGACATCCTGCTATCTGCGGAACCTGTGAAAGAGCTGTATGTGGTTTGCCGGGAGTGAGTATTCATGGAGAACATCCTTGGGAAGAATTACCGGACGGAGAAGCGAAGATCGTTGCTGCAATGATGGCAGGACATGATGAAAAACGTGGAAGAGATGATATTGTTTATATAGTGATCAATGCATATTGGGAGATGATGGTGGTTCATCTGCCAGAACTTCCGGATGATAAGCATTGGGCAATTGAAATCAATACCGGAGAAGAAGGGATTGGTTATCATGAAATGCCGGTAAAACTAGAACAGAATCAGATCTATATCGGAGAAAGATCGGTGATGGTGCTGATCGCTGTGTAAAAAAAGGAGTGGGAAAATGACAGATCTGAATATCAACTGGAAAGGATTTTACCGCAGTGTATTCGCATTGGTGATTCCGATGGCAATACAGAATCTGATCAATGTCGGAGTAACAGCGGCAGATGTAGTGATGCTGGGGAAAGTAGGAGAGAAAGTATTATCCGGGGCGTCTCTGGCCGGACAGGTCCAGTTTATTATGACGTTGATTTTTTATGGTATCACTTCTGGGGCGACGGTCCTGACAGCACAGTACTGGGGAAAGAAAGATACCCGGACGATTGAAAGGGTCATGGGAATGGGACTTTCGGCAGGGCTTGTGACAGCATGCTTCTTTGCAGTAGCTGCGATCGGGATTCCTCAGGTCTTGATGAAGATCTATACTTCCGATCCGGAGGTCATTGCGGAAGGAGTAAAATACCTGAGAATTGTCGGGCTTTCTTATTTATTCATGGCGGTAACGCAAGTATACCTGAATATTATGAGAAGTATCGAACGAGTGGTGGTTGCCACGGTAGTTTATGCTGTTTCATTGCTGGTAAATATCGTCATTAATGCTGTCCTTATTTTCGGCCTTTGCGGGTTCCCGGTCCTGGGAATCAGAGGAGCGGCGATCGGGACTTTATGTGCCAGATTTTTAGAAACCGCTATGGTGTTGTTTTATGCATTATTCAAAAATCATGTAGTGCGCATTCGTCCGGTGGATTTGGTGAAGATAGATCGTCTGCTATTGAAAGATTATATAACATATGCAATGCCGGTGGTGCTAAATGAATTGATGTGGGGGCTTGGTAGTTCTGCGAATACAGCAGTGATCGGACATCTTGGAAGTGCGGCTGTGGCGGCAAATTCTGTAGCACAGG
Organism: Dorea sp.; assembly: GCA_022769185.1. Taxonomy (GTDB): domain Bacteria; phylum Bacillota; class Clostridia; order Lachnospirales; family Lachnospiraceae; genus Dorea_A. The sequence goes on from JALEKG010000093.1 coordinate 25,903, forward strand.
TGGCAAGACAGCTGGCAACAGTTATGGCTTTCGGTGTTTCCAATGCAACGGCAATATATCTTGGAAAAACAATCGGAGAACAGAAACTGGATCATGCAAAAGCTTACGCAAAACGTTTTATCTGGCTGAGTCTGATTCTTGGAAGTGTGGGGGCAGTGATGATCCTGATCGCAGCACCGATCGCCAATGCAAGCCTTGCGCTGACCGGCCAGGCCAAAGAATATCTCTATTTTATGTTCTTTGTGATGTCTTATTTTACGATTGCCCAGTCTCTGAATACGACGATGGTAGTCGGAATCTTCCGCTCTGGAGGAGATACCCGGTTTGGTCTCATCATGGATGTATCCACGATGTGGGGATTTTCCATTCTTCTGGGAGCAGTGGCGGCGTTTATACTCCACTTAGATGTGCCAGTGGTATATGTATTATTAATGAGTGATGAATTGATAAAAGTACCAATTACGGTTAAGAGATATTTAAGCTATAAGTGGCTTCGGGATGTGACCAGAGAAAGAGAAGAATTAGCAGCCGTGATCTGATAGATTATATGGATAGACTAAAAAAAGCTATTGATAACCTTGTAGTGAAGGTAGTACAATGTAAATCGGTGGAAAAACTGGTTTTAAACAGTGGAATGATCTGTACAACGTATGCATTGTACAATAATATTAGAGTTGGCAAAGGAGAGATCATATTATGAAGATTGTAGCAACAGAAAAAGCACCAAAAGCGTTAGGCCCGTATTCTCAGGGATATGTACATAATGGCATTTTATATTCTGCAGGACAGATCCCGATCAATCCAGAAGTAGATGCAGTGGAAGCTGAGACAATTGAAGCTCAGACAGAGCAGGTATGCAAGAATCTGGGAGAAGTGCTGAAAGCAGCAGGGACTTCGTTTGATAAAGTATTGAAGACCACTTGCTTCCTGGCAGATATGGGGGATTTTGCAGCGTTTAATGAAGTATATGCAAAATATTTTACATCCAAACCGGCAAGAAGCTGTGTCGCAGTTAAGACATTGCCGAAGGGTGTAAGATGCGAAGTAGAATTAATTGCAGTCGTAGAAGATTAAAAAGAAAAGAGGGAAAGAACTATGGCAGAAGAACAGAAGAATGGCTGCTCACCTTCTGATTGCGCAGGTTGTTCACATGCAGATTCCTGTGGAAGTAAGCCAAAGGATTTTAAGAAGCCGGCCAATCAGTTATCACACATTAATAAAGTAATTGCAGTTGTCAGTGGCAAAGGTGGTGTAGGTAAGTCAATGGTGACGGCATCACTGGCCAGAATGATGAAGGAACAGGGATTTTCAGTCGGAATTCTGGATGCAGATATTACAGGTCCGTCCATTCCAAAGATGTATGGAATCCATGAAAAAGCATCCGGAAATGGAGAAGTGATCTTTCCATGTGAGGCAAAAGACGGTACTAAGATTATGTCTGTAAATCTCCTCCTTCCGAACGAATCAGATCCGGTCATCTGGAGAGGACCAGTCATTTCCGGTGTAGTAACACAGTTCTGGACAGATGTGGCATGGGGAGAACTGGATTATCTGTTCGTTGATATGCCGCCGGGAACCGGAGATGTTCCGCTGACTGTATTCCAGTCCCTTCCGGTAGACGGAGTCGTGATCGTTACTTCACCGCAGGATCTGGTGCAGATGATCGTAAAGAAGGCTTACAATATGGCAGAGCAGATGAACATTCCAGTGCTCGGAATCGTAGAAAACTATAGTTATCTGGTATGTCCGGATTGTGGAAAGAAGATTTCTGTATTCGGAGAGAGCCATATTGATGAGGTGGCTGCAGAACTGGCAATTCCGGTATTAGGAAAAATGCCGATTGATGCAGGACTTGCAGAGGCAGTTGAGAATGAAAACTTCTCAGAGGTCAGCAATGAGTATCTTGCGGCAGCAGTGAATAAGATATAATGGATTAAGATAAAAGAAAGGCACTGTATTCAGTAGAAGAATGCAGTGCCTTTATAGAAAATATCTATATACACATACAAAATATCAATTAGTAGTACTCTATAGTAGCATGGTAAAATGAAGTTAGGAGACCTGCTATATAGAAACGTTTTTTTGGTAGGGAGGAAACAGTGGTTACACTGTTTTTTTGCCTGCTTTTTTTGATTTTATGATGTGAGATGAAAATGATGAATCGATTTTCTTAGACAAGAAAAAAAAGCAAAAAAGTGGAAAGAAAATAACACTTCAGAATGTCAAAAAATAAGGAGGAAGACAGGATGCAGACAAAGGAAGAATTGTTACAGAGACTCTCAGACTGTGTGTTTGAGATGGAAGACGAGGAAGTTGTGGACGTAGTAAATGCGTATATTGAGTGTGGTTATGATCCGCAGGAGGGAATGCTTCAGGGTCTGGTAGACGGAATGAAAAGAGCCAGTGCGATGTATGAAGAAGGGGAATACTTTGTGCCGGAGCTGATCGTATGTTCAGATGCAATGTATGCAGGAATTGAAGAGTTTCAGAAGTATCTTCCGGAAACAGAAGACAACAGCATTGGGAAAGTTGTGATCGGAGTGGTGGAAGGTGATACCCATGATATTGGGAAGAATCTGGTCAGAATCATGATGGAGACGGGTGGATTTGATGTGCATGATCTCGGAAGAGATGTACCAATCGATACGTTTGTAGATTATGTAAAAAACAATGAGGTAGATATTTTATGTATGTCTTCTTTGATGACAACCACCATGCCTGGAATGAGTGCGGTGATTGAGAAGTTAAAAGCAGAAGGGCTTCGTGACAAGGTGAAGGTCATGGTCGGCGGAGCACCGGTATCCCCGGCATTTGCAGAAAAAATCGGAGCAGACGGGTATACGAGAAGTGCAATTGAAGCAGTAGAATTTGCTAAGAAACTGGTCGGGGCGGCGTAGGAGGTAGATCAATATGATGGGAAAAAGAGAAGCAGTAAAAGCGATACTGGATGCAGAAAAAGTATTATTTGGATAGGATGAAAAGTATGGGAGAGATTAAAGATTTTCATTGCACCTATGATAATTCTGTGGGAATGAATGAAGAAGTAACGAAGGGACTGGGACTTACATTCCCGGATGCATATATGCACTGTGATTCCATGGTGAAACTTTCCAAAGCGCTGAAAGAGCACGACGGGGCGTCGTTCTGTGAGCTGCCATTCTGCCATACAGTGGAAGCGGAAGCAATGGGAGGCATTATTAATTATGGAAATGCATTGACAGGACCCAGAGCAAAGGAATATATCTGTACGTCAGTTGAAGAACTTCTTGAGCTTCCGGAGATCGATTTTTCACAGGGCAGAATCCATGAAGTATTGCTGGCATGCAAAGAGCTGAGAAAGCAGGGAGAACATGTAGTGCTTCAGGTATCGGGCCCGTTTACCATCTTAAATGTGCTGATTGATGCAAAATATGTGTTTAAGGGACTGCGTAAGAAACCGGATATTATGAAAGAAGTCTTCTGGAAGCTGGGAGATCAGATTTTAAAATTCATGGAAGAAGCGAAGAAATATGATGTAGATCTGATCAGTTATGCAGATTCTTCCGGTGGAGTAAATATTCTGGGACCGAAGATGGCGGAGCAGGTAGTGGAAGATTTCACTTATGAGTTTCTGAAGAAAGCGGAAGCTCTTGTGGACGATCAGACGATGATCTTACTATGTCCGAAGACGACATTTGCTCTTTTGGGAATGGAAAAAGCTATCCTGGAGGACCGTAAGCTTTTCGGGCCGATGAGTTATGGAGAGGGCTGCATCGAAATGATCGGAAAGGCAAAATTTGCCGGACAGATGTGTATAAAGAACATAGGATATCAATTGGAAAACGCTGTTTTTAAAGAAGTTAGATTGAAATGATGCGATAGATGAAGAAGAGAGGATAGCCATGTTAACACCAAAAGAGAGACTGAAAATGATATTGGAAGGACAGAGGGCTGACCGGCCGGCCTGTATCTGTCCAGGCGGCATGATGAATATGGTAACTGCAGAGCTGATGGATGAGGTTCAGGTATCTCTTCCGGAAGCACATTCAGATGCGAGGAAAATGGCGGATCTTGCAAAAGCGGTATATGAAAAAGGCTGTTTTGAAAATTATGGGGTACCGTTCTGTATGACGATTGAGGCAGAAGAGATGGGAGCCAAAGTAGATATGGGGTCAAAGGTGTACGAGCCTCACGTCGTAGAGTATGTAATGGATTCGGTATGTGATTACAGGAAACTGACGCCGATTGACTTGGAAAAAGGCCGGGCAAAAGTGGTATTGGATGCAATCCATATTTTAAAAGCAGAGACGGAGGGAGTTCCGATCGTCGGCAATCTGACCGGTCCTATCAGTACGGCAAGTTCTGTGATGGAGCCAGTTATCTTTTACAAAGAATTGCGTAAGAAAAATAAGGAAGCCCATGAATATATGAATTTTATTACTGACCAGCTGATCAAGTTTGGACGGGCACAGATCGAGGCAGGAGCCGATGTGATTGCCATTTCAGATCCAAGCGGCACGGGAGAAATCCTGGGACCAAAATATTTTGAAGAATTTGCTGTGACTTATATTAATCAGCTTCTGGATTCTTTACAGGATGAGAAGTTGGGGACGATTGTTCATATCTGTGGGCAGATGCGTCCGGTCTACCGGGAAGTAAATGAGCTTCACAGTAATGTGTTAAGTTTTGACTCCATTGTACCGATGAAGGAAGCAAGAGAATACTTGAAAGACAGGGTGCTGATGGGAAATGTCAGTACGTATGCTCTGGAATTTGGAGATCCGGAGCGTGTGAAAATGCTGACAGAAAGCTGCTGGAAAAACGGATCGGATATTCTGTCTCCGGCATGTGGACTTGGAATGAAGTCCCCACTTAGGAACGTGCAGTCGATTCTGGAATGTCTGAAAGAGGAGGCTTAGGTCAGATGGCAGAGATAAAGATCAGACAGACAGGAAAAAGCCTCTATTGTGAAGAAGGAACAAATCTCTTAAGAAATCTTCTGGATGCAGGCATATTTGTGGACAATCCGTGTAACGGAAAAGGGATCTGTGGGAAATGTAAAGTAAAGATTCTTTCTGGAGAAGTATCTTCTATGTCTGAGACAGAAGAAAAACTACTGAAGCCGGAAGAAATCAAAGAAGGAATCCGGTTATCCTGTATGACAGAGGTACTAGGAGATATTGAGGTTGAGACGCTTCAGAAAGAGCGGAAGCATGAGGTACTGACCAAAGGATATATGCCAGATTTCCAGAAGGATGAATATAACAATGGGTATGGAATCGTTATTGATATCGGGACGACGACGGTTGTGACTGCGTTGATTGAGCTTGCGACAGGAAAAGAACTTGCCAATGCATCTATGATCAATGCCCAGAAGCACTATGGACTTGACGTGTTGACCAGGATTACCTATGAATATGAGCATCCGGATTCAGGAGTCCGGCAATTGCAGGAAGCAATTGTGAATTCAATCAATTCCATGATAGAAGAGGCATGTCAGGAGGCTTCCGTAGATAAGAAGGAAATTCGGGAGATTGATGTGGCAGCCAATTGTACGATGATGCACATGTTGCTTGGAGTGGATGCAAGGTCGATCGGGAAGTCACCGTATCGGCCGGAATTTACAGAAGCTCAGGAGCTTTTGGCGAAAGAGATTGGAATTGAAGCGGCAGAAGATACCAGACTATACTGCCTTCCACAGGTATCGGCCTACATCGGGGCTGATATTGTGGCTGGAACTTATGTCTGTGAACTTCAGAAAGAAACAGGAAATGTTCTCTTTATTGATATTGGGACCAATGGAGAAATTGTGCTGGCAAGCCGGGGAAGACTATTGTGCTGCTCCTGTGCTGCAGGACCGGCACTGGAAGGAATGAATATCAGCTCTGGGATACGTGCGGCAGAAGGAGCAATCGAAGATGTGAAGATCACAGAACAGGGTATCAAGCTTCAGACCATTGGAAATCAAAAACCGGCAGGGATCTGTGGCAGTGGAATTCTGGCGGTGGTGAAGGAACTTCTTCGAACGGGAATTGTAAAAAAGACGGGTGTATTTGTAAAAAAGGAAAAGTTAAAAGAAGACGATTATCGTTATCCATATATCAGGTTAAATGGGACAAAGAGAGAATTTATCCTTCATGAAGATCCGGAACTTCTGGTTACCCAGGGAGATGTGCGGCAGGTACAGCTGGCAAAAGGGGCAATTCTTTCTGGTTTTATAGCCCTTCTGAATAAAGCCGGAATCCGGATGGAAGATCTGGATAAGGTAATGATCGCCGGCCAGTTTGGAGCACATCTTCCGGCGGAATCCCTGGTCGGAACCGGTATTCTTCCGAAAGAATTGGAACATAAACTGGTCTATGTGGGAAATTCTTCCAAGACGGGAGCCTATATGACACTGATGTCACGGAAAGTAAAGAAAGAAGTAGAGGAGCTGGCAGAAAAGATGGAATATATGGAGCTTGCGGAAACGGAGAACTATGAGAGGATTTTTTCGGAAAGCATGATCTTTCCGTCTTTTTCATCTTAACGAGAGCATTCAGAAAGAGGAATTTTGTATGAAAATGATAAAATCAATTGCGGATCAGATGACTCCGCTGGAGAGGAAAAGAGCCATTGCTGAGGGAAAATCTTTTGACCGCTTTCCGGCTGTTCCGTTTATGGGAGAGCTGAAGTGCTATCTGAGTGGGATCAGTATCTGGGATTTCTGGCATGATCCACGGAAGATTGCAGATGCAGAGATTCTGGCGTTCAACCGATATGGATATGACCGGATTGTGATTGGTCCAAATACACGCGGAATTACGGAGGCTTTGGGAGGAAAGTTTATATATCCGGAGAAGGGGGTTCCGTATGCAGATCGACCATTCCTCGATCAGTATGAAAAACTGAATGAGATAGAGCCGGTTGATGCCAGAAGGAATCCGCGGATTCAGGTATTCTCCCAGGCGGCAGAGGTACTGATGAAAGAAGCAGGAGAGATCGTTCCCGTTGAAGCAAGTATAGGTGGGCCGCTCACGATTGCGTCGAATCTAAGAGGGGTAGAAATGCTGTTGAGGGATTGTAGAAAATATCCGGAGGAAGTACACAGGCTTTTGCGTCTGATCACAGACAGTCAGAAGAGCTGTATTGAGGAAGCAGCCGTATATGGACTGGGGATTGCCATGGCAGATCCAGTGGCAAATCCTGCACTGATCGGTCCCCGGATGTATGAACAGTTCATCTTTCCTTATACAAAAGAACTAACAGAGTATGCGTTTGAGAAGACTGGAAAAAAAGTCTCTCTTCATATGTGTGGAAATACTTACAGTATCTGGAAATATCTCCGTCAATATGAATTGAATGAGCTGAGTCTGGATAATATCATTGATCTGGAGCGTGCAGTGGAAGAATTGGGAGGATATATTCCAATTGCCGGGAATGTGGATCCTGTGGAGATTGTCATGAATGGGACGAAAGACGAGATTACACAGGCTGTCTGGAACTGTATAGATGTCGGCAGAAAAGCAGAAAAAGGATATACGCTGGCCACAGGGTGTGACATACCAGAGATTACCAAACCAGAGAAGATTGATTATTTCATGGAAGCGGTGAGAAATTACGAGAAGTGATGATCTGGGTAAGATGAAATACAGGAATAAAGGAGAAGAAGGAAGATGCAGATAGAACTCTTAATGGAGCGGATTCAATTACCGGAAGAAGCAAGAGAATGCGCGAGGAAAGTGGATATTTCGGAGGAAGAATATATCATCTATAGAGATTGCTTATATCATGACCTCAGAGATTTCCTGGGGAAATGGAAGAAAAAGCCGGATAAACTGGAATGGGCACTGAAATTTTACCTGTTATTGTCCTGCGATGTTTATGATGAGTATCAGAAAGCCGAAATTCCTGATGAAGTGTTTGATCAGACATTTTATGATATTACGATCTGGTGTGAAGAGTGTTTCAGGAAATATGGAATCTATGGATTAGAGGAGGTATGGTGGCTTGCTCAGTCTGTAGAGATGAAATTATTCCGGCTCGGCCGTCTGCAGTTTGAGCCGATGGTTCTGGAAGAGGATCTGATTGGAAAAGAAGAATGTATAAAAGCCGGTACGGAAGTCCTGAATGTGCATATTCCGGCAAAGGAACCTCTTAGGATGGAGGAGTGCCTGAAATCATTCCAGAAAGCAGAAACATTTTTCGGGAGGAAGAAGCAGATCTATGTCTGTGATTCCTGGCTGTTATCACCAAGGCTTAAAGAAATATTGCCGGAGGAAAGTAACATTATTCAATTCCAGAATCTGTTTGAAGTGGTAAAAGTACATGAAAGATTTCCACAGGCAGAACAAAGAGTCTTTCAGGAGGTAAAAGAGGATAAAAGTCTGTACCCGGAACAGACAACCTTACAGAAAAATCTGAAGGCATATCTCCTGGAAGGGAAGCAGCCGGGAATCGGAATTGGATTTATTAAAAATATTTATAAATACATCTAGAAGATAGAGAAAATCGGTTTTCACAAGAATCGTAGAAATACTAGAGTAAAAATGAGATGTAAGAGGTGGATTATGAGAAGACAGATGGAAGTAAAGTATGAGATGAAACTACTGAGCTCTCTGGAAAAAGTATTTCCAGATGAGACTCCGGTATACCGGCCGGAATGCCAGGTGTTAAGTGCGCTGTGGGGGGAAACGGTATCTTTCCAGGCGGCTTATACGGGAAACTTTTTTATGAGGGAACGCCTGGATGTTCAGGTGATATCATCGATTGCAGAACATGTACGGATCAGAACAGTAGAGCAGGTGCCGGTAGGCCGGGCAACGAATGGAATTGTAGATGATAATTATCTGAAGACAACCTCCGGGTTATATCCGGATCTGCTGCGGGATCTGAAAGACGGTAAAGCCATTGTGTGTTCTAACCAATGGAGAAGCTTGTGGGTGGATGTGGAAGTGACAGAGGAAATACCAGCCGGAGAATATGAGATAGAGATCCAGCTTGTAAAGGAAGGAAAACCTGTATGTTCGGCTGTACAGAAGCTTACAGTGTATGGGATCACTCTGCCGGAACAGAAGATCATGCATACAGAGTGGCTGCATGCAGATTGTCTGGCTGATTACTATCATGTAAAAGTGTTTTCTGAGGAGCATTGGCAGATTCTGGAAAATTATTTTAAAGAGTATGTTAAACGTGGTTGTAACATGATGCTGACTCCTCTTTTCACTTCTCCTTTGGATACGGCAATCGGTCTGGAACGTACGACTACTCAGTTGATTGATATAGAAGTGAAAGACGGAGAGTATTACTTCGGATTTGAGAAAATGAAGAGATGGGTGGATCTGTGTAAAGCTTGTGGAATTGAATATTTTGAGATGTCTCATCTGTTTTCACAGTGGGGCGCAAAATATGCGCCAAAGGTAGTGGCAACGGTAGATGGAAAAGAAGAAAAGATTTTTGGATGGCATACTCCGGCAGTAGGCGAGTATACCAGATTCCTTCATAGCTTCCTGCCACAGCTGATTGAAAAATTGAAGGAGTGGGGAATTGCTGAAGTGACCTATTTCCATATTTCAGATGAGCCAAGAGAAGAACATCTGGAAAGCTTTCGTGCGGCGAAAGAATCACTGGGAGATCTCCTGGATGGGTTCCATACCTTTGATGCGCTATCAAGTTATGAGTTTTACCGGCATGGTCTGATTGATAAACCGATTCCGGGAAATAATGAAATTGAAGAATTTCTGGAGCATGGTCTGACCGATATGTGGACCTATTACTGTACCGGACAGTTCTATGAAGTAAGTAACCGTTTTATGTCCATGCCTTCTGCCAGAAACCGGATCTATGGAATACAGTTGTATAAGTATGATATCATAGGTATTTTGCATTGGGGATACAATTTCTATAACAGCCAGTTTTCCATTGAGCATATCAACCCTTATGAGGTGACAGATGCAGGAAATGCATTCCCTTCCGGAGATCCGTTCCTGGTATATCCGGGAGCAGACAGATGTCCGGAAGAATCCATCCGGATGATGGTTCATTATGAGGCGTTGACTGATCTCAGAGCATTAGAGCTTCTGGAGTCTCTGACCAGTAAAGAATATGTCATGGAATTAATAGAAGGAGACCTGGCGGAACCGATTACTTTTAAGAAATACCCGAAGTCTGATATGTACCTTCTCACACTTCGTAATAAAGTGAACCGGGAAATTGCAAAAAGAATGTAGAGAAAAGTATATTATGAAAGAGAGTCAGGGAGGAAATAATATGGAGATAACAATAACTCCTGCAATCTGTGGGTTCTGTGGCGGATCCTGTCTCGTGGATCTGCATCTGCAGGATGGAAAGATCGTAAAAGTGGAAGGAAATAAAACGCTGCCATTTTCCGATGGGCGTCTCTGCGTCAAAGGTGCTGCACTCAAACAGGCAACTTACAGTCCAGACCGGCTTCTCTATCCTATGAAACGGGTAGGAAATAGAGGAGAAGGCAGATTTGAGCGGATCAGCTGGGAGGAAGCTCTGGATACTATCGTGGAGAAGATGGAAGATACAAAAGAAAAATATGGAGCGAAATCTACCATGGTATATGTAGGCCATCCAAAATGGTTCCGTCCGTATCTTACGGATTTTGCGAATCATTATGGAACACCAAATGTGGGTTCAGAATCCAGCACCTGCGCTTATGCTTTGATGCTGGCGTGTAAATGTTGCTTTGGCTCTGACGTATTTATGCCGCAGCCGGATATGAGACGATGCAAAACATTGTTAATCTGGGGAGTGAATCCTCTTTATAGTAATTCTGTGAAAGGCGGCAAGGGATTTTTAGGAGCGGTAGAGCGAGGAGTCAATGTGATCGTGGTGGATCCAAGATGTACACCCACAACAGAACATGCAGCTCTCCATCTTCGTCCGATTCCGGGAACCGATGGGGCACTGGCGCTGGGAATGGCTAGAGTTATGATCACAGAGGATTTATATGATAAAGATTATATAGAGAAGTATACTTATGGATTTGAAGAATACAAAGAATATGTTATGGAGTTTACGCCCGAAAAAGTAGAAAAAATCACAGGAGTTCCAGCAGGGAATATGATAAAGGCGGCAAGGCTTTTTGCATCAGAAAAACCGAGTGCGATCATGACTTCTGCTTCTCCGGTTGTACATAATATAAATGGTGTGCAGAATGCACGTGCAATCGAACTGCTAAGTGCGCTGACTGGAAATTATGGAATGCCGGGTGGAGTGATGGCTCCGGGACCGGGACGTCCGCGGATGAAGGGTGCATTTATGAATGACTGGATGCAGCGAGTAGATCCGGATCAGGACTTAAGTCATGATCAGTTTCCGGCATGGAGGAAACTGATTTATTATGAGACACAGGTAACACGAATCGCAGATTATCTGGAAGGAAAAGGCGAGTATCCGATCCGCACGCTGCTGGCGTTTGGAATGAATCATCATATGTGGCCGAGACCGGATCGGATTGAAGATGCGATGCAGAATCTGGATTTCTTTGTGAATGTGGATATGTATATGAATGATACCTGCAAGTATGCAGATATTCTTCTCCCGGCAGCAACTTCTCTGGAGCGGGAACAGGTAGAAATCTTAGGCCCAAATATCCTTTACTATCAGCCGGAAGCGATCCAGCCGATGGGAGAAGTGAAAAATGACATAGAGATTCTTCTGGAGCTGAGCAGTCGTATGGGATTTTCACTTGGGGATCCGCAGATTCACAGCTATGAGGAATATCTGGATTCGCTTCTTAGTCCGACTGGTGTCACACTTGCAGAGTTAAAGGAGCATCCGGAAGGAATGCAGCCCAAAAATCCGGCAAAAGTACGAACGTCAGAACAGATCCTTCAGGTAAAGACGCCAAGTGGGAAGATTGAATTTGTTTCTCAGGTACTGGAATCCTGTAAAAAACCTGGGCACGAAGGTCTTCCGATTTATCGTGATTTCAGAGAACAGCTCCCGATGGAGGAATATCCTCTGATTCTGGCAACAGGAAGCCGGAAACCGCAGTTATTTCATTCCAGAACGTACCGGCTCCCTTGGCTTGCAAATCTAGAAGGAACACCAGTCATAGATATCCATCCGGAAGATGCCAGAAAACTTTCGCTGGAAAATGGGGAAGAGGTAGTCTTAAGAACACCGGTTGGTGCAATGGAGCTTTCGGTCAATCTTGATTCGTCCTGTCTGCCGGGGGTTGTGAATGTTTATCACGGAGCAGGAGAGAAAGACATTAATTATCTGGTGGATGATAAGTATCTGGATCCGATTTCCGGATTCCCAGGGTATAAGTCCTATTGCTGTAGGATAGAGAAGAAGGTGATGGAAAATGAGCAGAGTAAAATGTAATCCGGAATTGTGTTCCGGATGCCTCGCTTGTGTAGTGGCATGCATCGACCAGCATTATGCTGAGACCGAGGAACATGCAGTATCTGGAAGAATTTATGAAAAAAGAATGTCTGAACGGACTGGGCTTGTCAGTTACGTCACAAGAAGCTGTCTTCATTGTAAAAATGCGAAGTGTATGGAAGTCTGTCCGGCGGAGGCACTGGTGCGGGATGAAAGAGGATTTGTGATTCCAGTCAGGGAAAAATGTATTGGCTGTCAGGCATGTGCGAAAGCGTGTCCGTTTGATATTCCGCAATATGATGCAGACGGAAAACTGGTAAAATGTGATGGCTGTTCCGAAAGAATTGCCAGAGGGGAAGAACCGGCGTGTGTCAGGATCTGTAATACCGGTGCACTAGCGATGGAGTAGGATGATAATAAGATGTCTGAAGTTATCCATATTTTACTTGCACCACTTTCATGTATGAGGCATTGCGACTTTGACCTGAAGTTAAATGGATATACACAGGATGTGTACAGCCTATTTCTGTCAGAAAAAGAGATTGTAAGTGGAAAGGTTGCAGATGTTCTGAAAGAATGTATCCTGGACTTGCTAAAAAGGCTGAATCCAAGGCCGAAGGTCATTACCATTACCGTTACCTGTATTGATGGATTAATACAGTCTGATTATACAGCCATTCGAAAGATGCTGATGAAAGAATATGGAATTCGATTTGGTGTGGTAGAGATGTTTCCAATTCTTGCTGATAATAAGATTAAGCATACAGATCTTTTCCCGGAAATGGTATATGGTTTGATCCAGGCAGATCCGGATCAGCCAAAAAAGAAGATGGTCAATCTCTTGGGACATGTGGATATCGTGGATCCGAATACAGATTTTTATCAGGTTCTTCAAAAGGCGGGATATGAGGTCCGTGAGATCAGGCAATGTAAAAATCTGGATGAATTTGATGAGATGGGAGAGGCATGTCTGAATATCGTATTAAGTGCTTTCCATCTGCATGCAGCAAGGATGATGGAGAGAAAGTATAATGTGCCTTATTTCTTTTGGAATGAATCCATGAATCCAGATACGATTCAGAGGAATTACGAAGAGCTGGAACGAAGACTTCAATGTAAATTGGAGATAGATGATTTCTATCAGGCGGCAAAAGAGAAGGTCGAAAAAATGAGAAAACTCTCCGAGGGGAAATCCTTTGCCATTGGTCAGAGACTGGATTATGTTCCGGTGAAGGCAGCCTGTGAGCTGACTGCGATTGGTTTGAATGTGAAATATGTATTTACAGATCAGATCCGGAAAGCAGATATAGAGTATTATGAATGGCTCGGATTGCACAGTCCACAGACACATGTGTATCTGTCTTCGGATATCAGTATGAGAAGTTTTATGTATCATCCGGAACCGGTAGACATTTTAGTTAACGGAAGTATGATGTTCATGAAAAATGTGGAAGGTCTGATGACCGTTGAACTACCAGAGGAGCCATATGATTTCCAGACTTTTCTACAGGTAATGGAGGCGTTTGAAGAACAGATATCACACAAAGCGCAGAAGAAAAACGAATGTGAAAAAAAGGATTCTGGCAATGAGGTGTCTATGTTTGCAAGAGCATGGAAGACTTATTCTGGGGAGGTGTAGATATGGCACGATTATTTCAGAAAACAGGTTCTTTTGCAGGAGATTATTCTGGGGCAGCAGGAGTTCTTCGGGATATGGGAGGTATGCTGATTTTTTGTGATGCCGGGGCGTGCATGGGAGGATTCTTATTTGGAGAAGATCCCAAAGGGGAAAAGGAAGAGAAAAGGATCTTTTCTGCATCGCTAAGAGAAAAGCAGGTGGTCATGGGATTTGATAAGAAACTGAAAAAAGATGCAGTACGAACATATCAGGAAGCAGGCGGAGCATTTGTTGGATTGATCGGGACACCAGTAGCAGCTGTTGTTGGTTCTGATCTGGGAGGCCTTGGAAAAGAAATCTGCAGGGAACTCTATCATCAGGGAATGACAGATCAAATTCTTCCTTCGTTAGGAGTGGAGACGAACGGATGGGACTATTATGATGCCGGACAGGAAAAGGCATATCTGGCAATGGCTGAGATGTTGATACAGGAAGAAGCAGAAACGATCGCTGATGTAAATGTGATCGGCGCAACATCCATTGATATGTGGGATTATAATCAAATTGCAGACTGTGTAAACCTTCTGAAAAAAGCAGGGGCAGAGAATCCTGTTATATGGGGATCAAATGGGTGCATGGAAGCAATTGCCGGGGCAAAAGGAGCGAAACTGAATCTTGCAGTCTCCGTATCAGCTATCAAAGTCGTGGAAAAGCTGCATGAAAAATATGGAACTCCTTTTTTGATCGGATATCCATTGGGAGAAAAAGAAACTGTCCGGTGGGTGAATCAAGTAAAAGGAATTCTGTCCGGAGATGAATGTGCACCTGTGACGGATCCGACTGTGCATTCAATTGCAGTGGATTTTAGAAGGACTGCAGATGGAAAAAGAGCTTTCATTATCGGAGAGCAGCTGACTTCAAATGCGATGCGAAGACTTTTGGAAACAGAATTTGATTATGTGCATGTGGATGTAGCATCTTATTTCAAAATGGATAGAACACTTATGAAGGAGAATGATTTCTGGATCAGAGAAGAAGAAGTGCTGGTGCGTTTCCTGGAAGAACGGGAACCGTACGATCTGGTGATCGCAGATCCTCTTTGCTTTCAGTTTCTTCCTTATGAGCCGAAACGAAAGATTGCTTATCCGCATATTGCAGTGTCAAGCCTGTTTTATCTGGGAAAAAGTGTCAATATATTTGGCGAAAAAGCCAGTTTGTATTTTCGGAAAATGTTAGAAGAATAATAAAAGAGACTGCGGGATGCAGTCTCTTTTATTATTCTTTCAGGCCGCTGAGAGCCATACTCTCCTGAAATTTTGATTGAAGTAACAGATAGAAAATGAAAGGCGGAAGGAAAGTGACAGTTGCGCTTGCCATACTTAGCCCTACATCTGAGTCATACTGTGTTTTCATCGTTGTAAGTGCGATTGGAAGTGTACGGTGTAAATCATCGGTTGTAATGATGAGTGGCCACGTAAAGTTGTTCCATGCTCCGACAAAAGTAAAGATTGCAATTGTGAGCATTGCAGATTTTACCAGTGGCAAGATTACAACTTGTAAGATCTTCCATCGGGAAGCACCATCAATTTGTGCAGATTCAACTAACTCAACAGGAATTCCCATAATTGCGTTTCGCATAATGAATACGCCGAATGCAGTTGGAAGAGGAAGGATTAATGCTTTAAATGTATTTACCCATCCAAATCCCCGGACAAGAAGATAGAGAGGTACCAGAATTGCCTGAGAAGGAACCAGCATCGTTAAAAGTAATAAGAAAAATATTTTATCCCTGCCTTTAAATTTCAGTTTTGCAAAGGCATAGCCAGCGGTACAGCTGGTGAATAAGGTTAATAGAACTCCTGCTACGGCAATAAATACACTGTTCAAAAAGTAACGTATAAAAGTTGGATCTGAAAATATTTTCTTATAATGTGTAAGAGACATGTCAGAAAAATTCAGGGAGATATCATACGCATTGATCGTGCTTTTGGTTGACATAAGTATCATATATAAAAACGGAAGGATACAAATCAGAATGATAAAAATGAAAAAAATGTTAATGATTATATTATTTAATTTTTTCATTGTATTCACCTCCTATATTTCTGAAGCATCACGTTTGAGAAAACGTTGCTGGAATAATATGACAACTAAGAGAATCAGCATCAATACGTTAGATACAGCCATAGCATATCCGCTTTTTCCGCTTTTGAATGTGAGCTGATATGCGTACATGACCAGGGTGGTAGTGGACATGGAAGGCCCTCCGCCGGTCATCGTATAGATCAGATCGAATACCTGTACGGAGACGATGGTTGCGAGAAACGTATTCATTATAATGGTAGGTTTTAGCAAAGGTAATGTGATCTTCGTAAGCATATCAAAGGAAGTTGCACCATCAACTTTAGCTACTTCATAGTAACTGTTGGAGATAGACATCAGGGAAGACAGCATGATGATCATATAATAACCAATATCTTTCCATACAATTAATAATGCAACTGTGATAATCGCTGTTTTACTGCTTCCAAGTAACATCGTCGGATCTATGCCCAAAATACCAAAGATGGATTTGACGATAGGATTCCCGCCATTTAAAATTGCCTTCCATACGGTACCAACTACGGCACTGGAAGAGAGATAAGGAATAAATACAGCAGCTTTTGTGAGTTTACCAAGTATTGTGTGCTGCCTGGAAGCAATCAGAACTGCCAGCAACGTAGAACATATGATCTGGAGTGGTACGGAAATAACAGCAATTTTTAATGTATTCATAATACAAAGACGCAATTTTGTATCACGAAATAATTTCAGATAATTGTAAAGTCCGTTAAATTTCGCTGGAGTAATAATGTTATACTGCGTAAAACTAAAACATATTGCAATGATCAAAGATCCTGCTACGAAGGTAAGCAGGATCAATGATATTGGCGCTATGTAAAGATAAGGCGTAAAAACGGACACCTTTTTCTTTTTTTTCATAGTTTCCTCGATTCTTTTATTCGTTTTCAGCGTAGTATTCGTTTAATACTTCGTTGCAATATTCGGCTGATTCATCCAGGGCTTCTTTCACATCCATATTTCCTTCCATGATGGACTGGATGTGTGCCGCATAGTTTTCCAGAATTTCACTTCCGCATGGACCAGCCTGCAGTGGACGCCACTTGTCACGGTCTTCGCTTACGATTCTTTCCATCTTAGGATCTCCAGTATATTCTTCAGTTGCGGTAAGAGGAGCGCCTGGAGCAACTTTGTGATATTCAGTCATGAATTCAGAACCCGTGATATATTTGATCAGATCTAATGCAAGCTCTGGATTTTCAGACGTTGTCATTACAGATAAGCAGTCTGCAGCACCAAAAGTGCCATAATCCACATTTTTCAAAGAGGTTACATAATCCCAGTTTTTCAGATTTGGATAATCACTGGCGAAGGTTGTTTCGTCAGCACTGGAGGAACGTGTTACGCCGAAAGCTGCTTTTCCTTCCGCAAAGATCGTTGAGAAAGCATCTGTTCCAGAAAGGGACATTACATTTTCCGGCATATATGGTTTTAGACTCTTGAAAAATTCGATTGCTTCAACGCCAGCTTCGTTATTAAATGCAACTTCTTTAAGATCGTCAGTGTAGATGTCGCCGCCTGCCTGCCATAATAAGCTGTAGATGTAAGAGTTCAGTACATAAAGATTACTCATATCACCACTGTTAAGACCAACAGCGTATCCATACTGGTCGATCACACCATCGCCATCTGTATCCTGAGTAGCTTCTTCACAGATGCGTGCAAAATCTTCCCAGGTTTCCGGAGCTTCTTCGTTCAGGGAATCTAAAATATCCTGATTATAGTAAAGGACAAATGGAACACCGGTTACGATTGGAACACCATATAATCCGCCCATCATTTCTCCTCGGTCAAGGAAAAGGTATTCTTCATAATCTTCATCGGTAACCATGTCGGTCAAGTCCATTACAAGGCCAGAAGAAATATAGGTTGGATACATTTCTACATACATATAACCAATGTCAGGAGTTTCCCCGCCGGCTACACCGGTAGCCCATCTTTCTTCGTAACTTTGCCATGGAATGATTTCCATTTCAACAGTACAATTGTTTTCTTCTTCCCAGCCGGATAAAAGATTTTTAAAATTTGTTTCTGTGTCTTCATCCAGTGGTGGGAGCCACATTGTGAGGGTAGTAGCCTCTGAAGAATCTGATCCGTTTTCTTCACTGGATGTGGATTCTTTGCTGCCGCATCCAGCTGCAAGAGCAGAAATCATAGAGACACAGAGTAATACGCTCAAAAGTTTCTTTTTCATAAGTTTGTATCCTCCTTGGTATATAAATTTACGATACTATTGTAAGCTTTATATACTAAAAAGGAAAATTCATAAAAATAATAAGAGTATATGATTTATAGAACCTATCTATAACAAAAATCACTTTATGGAATAGTACACTGCAGAGTAAGCTTCGAGCGTAAACGTATAGCTATCGTCCTCAGGTTCAAGAACTTTTTTGATATCATTTTTTGTTCCGTTATACGTTTCCATATCACTTGCAATCAGAAGCTCCAGTTTTTGGGAATCTGGTACAACCAGTACGTAATCTTCCTGAAGCTGATCAGAAAAATTAAATATGGCCAGAATGCGTTCTTCGGCGCTTTTTCTCTCAAATGCATAGATACAGCGCTCTTCCTGATGGCAGTCCAGCCACTGGAATCCTTCATTTACATAATCCATGGACGAAAGAGCCGTATGTTCAAGATAGATTTCATTCAGGTCTTTTATAAAATGATGAAAGGCATCATGAATGGGATACTTCAGGATAAACCAGTCCTGTTCTCTTTTTTCATCCCATTCTCTGAGCTGGCCGATTTCATTTCCCATGAAATTCAGTTTCTTACCAGGATGGGCATACATATACATATAGAATGCACGGGCCTGTGGGAATTTTTCATCATAGTCTCCATACATTTTCTGTAAGATTGTTGCCTTGCCATGTACAACTTCATCATGTGAAAGGGGCAGCAGAAAAGCATCATTATAATAATACATCATGGAAAAAGTCAGTTTATGATAATCACGGGTTCTGTATTCTGGTGCAGAACGGAAATAGTCCAATGTATCATTCATCCAGCCCATATCCCATTTGTAATCGAAACCAAGGCCCCCTTCAGCAGCCGGTTTTGTAACACCCGGAAAAGAAGTAGAGTCTTCTGCGGAAAGGATGACTGTTGGATGTATTGCTTTGAGTCCGCGATTCATTTCACGGATGAATTCAACGGCGTTATTATTAACGCCTCTTGCAGGATCTCCCTGCCAGTAGATGATCCGGCTGATCGCATCCATACGGATTCCGTCTGCATGATATTCACTCAGCCAGTAGTTGGCAGCAGACTGCAGAAAGCTTCGAACTTCTCCTCTGGAGTGCATGAAATTACAGCTGCCCCATTCACTGATGCCGACGTCATGATGCGGATACTCATAAAGTGCAGTTCCGTCATAATTGGCCAGAGCATAACCATCAACTGCAAAATGTACCGGCACAAAATCCATGATGACACCGATATCGTTCTGGTGGCATGCATCAATAAATTCCATCAGTTCCTCTGCTGTCCCATAACGAGAGGTAGGACTGAAAAATCCAGTATTCTGATATCCCCAGGACTCATCACAAGGGTGTTCGCTCAGAGGCATGATCTCGATATAGTTATAACCAAATTCTTTCAGATATGGAATGAGGATGTCAATCATCTCAGTGTAAGTGTACCAGTCATCAGGCTTATCGGATGGTTTACGGAAAGAGCCAAAATGGAGTTCATAGATATTCAGAGGCTTGTTCTTACAGTCGGAACGCTTCTGCATCCATTTCTGATCGTGAAACTCATAAGAGCTAAGATCGCGGATAATGGATGCATTATTCGGTCTTAACTCCATTCCATAACCATAAGGATCACAGTGGTCTACATAAGAGCCGTCCTGTTTGTAGACCCGATATTTATACATCATTCCGGGTCTGGCATTTTCAGCGTAGCATTCCCAGAACTGGCCGCTGTAAGTACGATTCATATTCCATTCCTGCCAGTCATTGAATTCTCCGATCAGAGCAATTCTGGAAGCGGCCGGTGCAAAAGTACGGAATGTAACGCCCTTTTCTTCTACGTGGGCTCCCAGATATTGATAAGCATCAAATATTTTTCCAGTATAAAATCCATAAAAATCCATCTTTTTTTCTCCCTCTAAAATAAATAATAGACAGTAGTCGGTTTTTTGCTTTATAATTATTATATAAATGAGAAAATGTTTTATCCACCGACAGAATATTTGAATGGGTGGATAAGCAACAAAAAATATAAATGGACGGATAAACAACGAAATGATGTATCCGTTGGATAAGCGTAAGGAGAAAGAGCATGGATCTCAGAGTAGAAAAGACAGAAAAAGGCATTAAAAATGCATTTATCGAGCTTCGCTCCAGAAAACCACTGGAAAAGATTACAATCAAAGAATTGTGTGAGAGTGCACAGATCAATAAATCTACATTTTATTCACATTACAAAGATATCTATGATCTATCGGATCACCTGGAAGAAGAGGTGGTGGCTTCTATCACGAACAGTGTTTCACATCCGGAATACATTGTTGGAAATCTGGAAGAATTTTCAAGGGAGCTTCTGATGGCATATACATCTCAGACGTCTCTGACGAATATCCTTTTTTCAGGTAATCAGAGGAATCATTTCGCAGACCGGATTGAAGAAAGTATTAAAAAAATGTTTTATGAAAAATATCCGGAATATGAGAAGGATGACATTATGAATATTACACTTAGTTTCTGCATTCAGGGGGGATATCATGCGTTTCAGAGAAACCGGAATGTAGATAATGAGACACTTGTGACAGCCATTGGGAAGATGACAGCACTGCTGAATCAAAGTGAGGGTGATTAGAGAATCAGATAGAATGAAGAATCAGAAATAGAGATTGACATCACGAACAAATGTTCTTATAATAATAAAAAAGAACATTCGTTCTTTTTCGCCCGGAGGATATGGTATGAAGATTCAGGAAACAATGTCAGTCTATGAAAAATTGAAGATTTTAACGGATGCTGCGAAGTATGATGTGGCATGCACTTCCAGTGGAACTTCCAGAAAAGGTGACGGTACCGGTATGGGAAACTGCGAACAGTCTGGAATCTGTCACAGTTTTTCGGCAGATGGCAGATGTATCTCACTTTTAAAGATTTTATTTACGAATGAATGCATCTATGATTGTAAATATTGTGTGAATCGAAGAAGTAATGATGTGGAGCGGACTTCCTTTACCCCGGATGAAGTCTGTACTTTGACAATGGAATTTTATCGCAGAAATTATATTGAAGGCCTGTTTTTAAGCTCTGGAATTCTGAAAAGTCCGGATTATACGATGGAGCTTCTTTATGCGACACTTTATAAACTTCGTAAAGAGTGTAATTTTCAGGGATATATTCATGTGAAAGCGATTCCCGGAGCCAGCCAGGAGCTGATTCAGAAAACCGGATTTCTGGCAGACAGGATGAGTGTGAATCTGGAGCTTCCTACGACAGAAAGTCTGAAGCTTCTGGCACCGCATAAGACGCGAAAGAATATACTGACCCCTATGAGACTGGTTCAGAACCGGGCGGCTGAGAACCGGCAGGAGATTCAGCTCTACCGGAATGCTCCGAGATTTGTTCCGGCCGGCCAGAGTACGCAGATGATCATTGGAGCAACGCCGGAGACCGATTACCAGATTATGCAGGTGGCAGAATCTCTTTATCAGAAGTTTGATCTGAAACGTGTCTTTTATTCGGCTTTTGTCCCGGTGAATGAGGATACCTGCCTTCCGGCGAAGACAGAGGAAGGACCGCCGCTTTTAAGGGAGCACAGGTTGTACCAGGCAGACTGGCTGCTTCGGTACTATCATTTTCAGGCTGACGAATTACTATCAGAGGAGAATCCGAATTTTAATGTGCTGTTTGATCCAAAATGTAACTGGGCATTGAAGCATCTGGAATGCTTTCCGATCGAGGTGAACTGTGCAGATTATAAGATGCTTTTGAGGGTTCCTGGAATTGGATATAAATCTGCGGGCAGGATTGTACGTGCAAGACGTCTGGGAACACTGGACTTTCCAGATCTGAAGAAGATCGGTGTTGTTTTAAAGCGGGCGCTGTATTTTATTACCTGTAATGGAAAGATGATGTATCCGACCAGAATGGATGAAGATTATATTACAAGGAATTTGTTGAGCACAGGAGAAAAATTGCCGGAAGAAGTGGTAAATATGGGATAT
This sequence comes from Dorea sp., assembly GCA_022769185.1. Taxonomy (GTDB): domain Bacteria; phylum Bacillota; class Clostridia; order Lachnospirales; family Lachnospiraceae; genus Dorea_A. Next base: position 48,156 of record JALEKG010000093.1, read on the forward strand.
CGACAGCTTTCCTTGTTTGATGATGTGAGATTTCAGGGAGGAATAAAATGAAGACAATCTATGTATGCAGTGATACAGTTACTGGTGTGTTTTCTGGAATCTATGATGCCTGGAAAGCCGGGGAAAAAGAAACAGAATGTGGGATCGCTCTTCTTGGTATGGTGGAGCAGGAGCTGTTTTGTGATTATATAGAAGTTGAAGAAACGGAACATAAAGCACAGGCAGTGGAAACTCTGATTCGCAGACATCTGGGGATGCAGGCATACTGGGATATCTATCACGCTGTGCTTTCCCCGGATCCGGAAAAAGGAAATGCGATTCTTGGTACAATGCTTGCGGCAAAGAAGATTTCGGACAGTAGAAAGATTATGGAGCATTTAAGCCATCCGATGGTGGAAAAGGTGTTTGAACTTAGCAGAACTGTCGGAGGGGAAGCGCATCTTTTGAAAGGTTTTTTAAGATTCCGGGAATTGGAAAGTGGTATTTTATATGCGCAGATTACGCCGAAAGCGCAGGTACTCAGTTGTCTTGCGCCTCATTTTGAGGACAGGCTTCCGAATGAAAACTGGATGATCCATGACAAGAATCATAAGATGTTTGC
>JALEKG010000099.1 GCA_022769185.1 Dorea sp.
TCAGAAACTTAAAGAATTTTGCATGCATCATCCAAAAGAAACCTTAAAATTATAGTAGATATTGAGACTATAAGAGAAGCTCTGAAAACACACCGGTATGACAACTGTATTTTCAGAGCTTTTAGAAATATTTTTATATAATTTCTGTTATTTTACAACATGTTTATGATCTGTTCTCTTACATAATCGATGCTTCCTGCAGACATACTGAATTCATCCAGCCCAAGTTCCAGAAGGACCGGAACTGCTTTTACATCTCCTGCCATTTCCCCGCACATGCCAACTTTAATTCCTTCTTTATGGCCCGCCTGGATGATCTGTCCGATAGCCTTTACAACTGCCGGATGGAAATAACTGTATCGGTCTGCAATTTTCTTATTGCCTCTGTCGACTGCAAGCAGATACTGGGTAAGGTCATTCGTGCCAATGCTGAAGAAATCAGCTTCTTTTGCAAATTCTTCTGCAAGTAATACACTTGCCGGTGTCTCCATCATCATTCCAAGTTCAATCTGCTCATCGTAAGCAATTCCCTCTGCCTTTAGTTCCTGTTTACATTCTTCGACGACAGCTTTTGCCTCTCTTAATTCTTCCATGGAGATGATCATTGGAAACATAATTCTTACTTGTCCGAATGCACTTGCGCGAAGGATTGCACGAAGCTGCACCTTGAACATATCCTTCATATCCAGTGAAATCCGGATTGCTCTCCATCCAAGGAACGGATTCTCCTCTTTTTCAAAATCAAAATAGGACAAATCTTTATCCCCGCCAATATCCAGTGTCCGAATTGTAAGTTCCTGTGGACAGAGTCTGGCTGCCTCCCTGTAGACCTGATACTGTTCTTCTTCCGTCGGAAAATGTGTATTTTCCATATATAAAAACTCACTTCTGAACAACCCAACTCCGTCAATCTTCATAGGAAGCGCTTTTTTGATATCCTCTGTATTCCCCACATTTGCACACAGAGAGATCTTCTTGCCATTTTTCGTTACTGCCGGAATTTCTCTTAACTTTTTCAGACGAGCACATTTTTCTTCATATTCTTTTTTCTTTGCCTGATAATCTTTCCATGTAACAGCATCCGGATCTATAATGATCACTCCTTTTTCCGCATCCATGCAGACCATCATTCCGTCTTCCAGTTTTTCCAGAATTCCTTTCACACCAACGAGAGTCGGAATATTCATGCTCTTTGCGATAATTGATACATGGCTCGTGACTCCGCCTTCTTCGGTAATGATTCCCTTCACTGTCTCTGGAGATAATTTGACTGTATCCGATGGATATAAGTCTTTTGCTGCTATAATTACTTCTTTTTGAATTTCCCCAAGATCCGGACGTTTGATTCCTTTCAGTTTTGCAAGCAGTCTTTTCCCAATATCTTTTACATCCGCACCACGTTCTTTCATATAAGCATCATCCATTGCAGAAAAGATTGCTGCGAATTCTTCGATCACCTCATGTACCGCCAGCTGTGCATTCTTCTTCTCTCCTGTAATTTTGGCATTCACACCTTCCTGCAGCATATAATCTCCTGCAATTTCAAGATGTGCTGCAAATATTGCATTTTCTGCTGCTAGTATTTCCAGCTCTTTCATCACGGCTTCTCTTGCATCCGCAAATTTTGCCTGTTCTTCTCCGACCTGTTCTTCTGTAATGATCATACGATCCGGTGTCCAGTCTGGTTCCAGATACTTATATACTTCAGCAGCTGCAATTCCTCTGGACGCTGTCTTTTCAACGCATACCTGTTCCATACCTACTCACCCAATCCACTTTCGATCAACGCAACTATTTTCTTTAAATCCTCTTCTTCTGTTTCTCCCGAACACTCTACTACAACTTCTGACCCTGACTTGATCGCTGCTGCCATAAGATTCAGAATACTTTTCGCAGGAACTCTCTTTTCTCCATATACAAGAATAATATTGGACTTACATTTTCCCGCTTCCTGCACCAGAATGGATGCCGGACGTGCATGAAGTCCGGATGGATTTTTAATGATTACTTTCTGAGATACCATAATTTTCTCCTCTCTATACTTCTACTCCAAAATGTTCAAATAAGATTTTCTCTGCTTCTGCGCTCCAAAGACCTCTGTTTCTCTTACATGCCTCATCCAGTTTCTGATACAGTGTATCCTTCTCCCCAAGTTTTCCAAAGTCTTCTATAGCTGTAAGCGGCATATCAAACTGAGTATAAGTAAGTTTTTTTCCTCCCGGAATATTCGGCAGATTAAGCGTCGCATCAGCAATACTGTCAATTCCTCCGACATGAGTCACCATAACTGCAGGTTCAATCTTACCTTTTGCTGCCAGCTCATTTGCTTCGATGAGGTCATCATTATTCCCGCCTGTCGTTCCCAGAATATGAGCACTGGTGTAATGTACATTATATAAATTCACTTCTCCCTTAAACTGATTGTCGGTCGGTCCTGCAAAGAAATTCATACATCCATCGAATGCCAGAAGCTGATCTCCCATCTCAGCAACCTTTCGATTCGGAATATATACGAATACATCGTCATATCCTTTTCCTCCGGTGATATCACGCAGTTCTTTTACCGGATCTTCCATCTTGGCAGTATTCACATACAGAAGTTCTACTCCATTTTCTGCTGCTTTCGATTCTGGGATTACTTCTCTGGCGCGCTCAATTTTTGCATCATCAATATCTGTTACTACGATACGTTTCGGTTTGTTCTCAAACTGGATTCCGTAGCTGACGGCACCCAGTCCCATCGGACCACATCCTCCAAGAATAATGATGTCTCCATCTACCTTGGTTCCTCCTGCAAGGTCGTGGTTTCTTTTATTGGTATGATAGTTGCCATGGTATCCCCCGATAATACAGCTCATAGGCTCACCCAGAGATGCCTCAAAAAAGCTTTCCCCTTCGTATGGCATCAGGCATCCCAGCTCCATCACTTCATGAGGGATAATGCAATAAGTACACGCGCCGCCGAAGTATTCATAAGAATATCCCGGAGATGCCAGACTTCCTTTATAATTCAATGCCGGCTGCTGTGCAAATTTCATTCCCGGCCGAAACTGATTTTTCCATTTTTCCCCAACTTCAACAATCACTCCTGCAAATTCATGCCCGATAATGACTGGATTGGTATCAATATTCTGCGGTGCTCTCTTGTGTTTCTTGCCCTGCTCCACAAGCTTATATGTAGACATACAGATACTGTCGCTCATCACTTTTACCAGGATCTCATCGTCTTTGATCTGTGGCAGTTCAAATTCTTCTAATCTTAAGTCTCTGGTTCCATACATTCTGACTGCTTTTGTTTTCATTTGAGCTATTCTCCTATTCTTTCTATGATTACTTGTTTCTTCAGTTCTTCTACCACTTCTTTTTTCGGCGGCTTAGTTCCAACGGTTGTCACTGCTCCGGCAGAAGTTGCCATGCAAAGACGAGCAGTCTCTTCATGACCTAATTTCTGATCATAAGAATACGCAAGTGCTGCTACCATTGCATCTCCTGCACCTACGGTAGAATGAGCTTTTACAGCAAGTGCCGGACATTTTACTTCGAATCCATTTCGAATCAACATAGCTCCGCTCTTTCCCATCGAAACTGCTACTGTATCGATTCCTCTTCCCAGCAATTCTCTTGCAAGATTCAGAATTTCTTCATCAGAAGAGCGATAATCGATTCCTGCATACTCTTCCAGTTCTACGCGGTTCGGCTTAATCATATCCGGAACTGCATCCAGTGAGTTCCTGAATAAGTCTCCATCTGCATCCAGAAGTACCTTTGCTCCCTTTGCATGCACCAGACGTATAATATCTGCATAAGTCTGCTTATCTACACCACTTGGAATGCTCCCCGCAAGTATAAATAATGCATTTTCATCCGCATATGCTTCAAGCTTATCCATCAGCGCTTTCAGCTGTTCTTCACCGATGACAGGCCCTGGTTCGTTCAGTTCCGTAACTTCTCCGTTTTCCTCAAACACCTTCGTATTCGTCCTGGTCTCACCTTCTACCCAGATGAAATCATTCTTTATATTTCTTTCATTCAATACATTTTCAATCGTCTTTCCTGCATTTCCTCCCAGGAACCCGGTCGCAATGCTTGTTCCGCCTAGCTCATGGATCGTCTTAGATACATTGATTCCTTTTCCACCGGCATCATATTCCACTTTCTGAATCCGGTTCAGCCCACCCGGCACCAGTCGGTGGATCTCAACTGTTTTATCAATTGCCGGATTCATTGTAACTGTAATAATCATGATATCTTACTCCTTTCCCGTAAGGATTTTATATACCGTATCTACATCTCCATTTGCCACCTGTTCAGCTGCAGTTTCATCCAGCATCTTCTCTGCAATAATCCCAAGAATATTCAGATGCTCTTCTCCGACTCCGGCAATTCCAATCACAACTTTGGCAGTATTTCCATCCCAGTCAATTCCTTCCGGGAATGTCATAACTGCGATACCGGATGCCTTGATCGTTTTCTTAACGGCCTCCACGCCATGCGGAAGTGAAAGGCCGCTTCCCATATATGTAGAAAAAGATTTTTCTCTTTCAATCATTCCTTCTATATACGGTGCATCCACGTAACCGGAATCTACCAGCATCTGTCCTACTTCACGGATTACATCTTCCTTAGAAGCAGGGCTGCAGTTTACACGAATATTTTCACGGTAAAGTAATTCCTTTTTTTCCTCTTTTTTCTTGCTTTTAAAAAACATATATCTGATCCTCCTTACTTTTATTTTTCCCGGGTTCTTTCTTCTTTCTGCATTTATTATAGAGCCCGTGATATGTGAAATTCAATTGAAAGAAGATGGGATTTGACGCCATCAAATAGTGCCACATTTAAAAAGGACCGTTACCACGGCCCTTAAATTCCCGACAAATATCGGTTAAAATATTTTTTCAGATAGCGGGAAAGAGCATTTCGGATCTCTTCTTTCTCTCCCCTGGATATCACATCCATAAATTCATATTCTTCAATCAGCATACTGCTGATATATCCAAGAATATTGTTATTCACCTGCAGATTCTCATCTAACGGTACTAACATAATAAAAACGACGGAAACGCCTTTAAAATAAGGATCTTCATATGGTTTCAGATCCTTTGTCATACATACACCAAAACTCGGACGGGTCACCCCTTTTGTCCGTGTATGTAAGAGTGCAAATCCAAATTCGGCAAACACCTGACTTGCAATTTTTTCTCTTCGCATGATATCTTCCCGGATCATCTCCCGACGATCGGAATACGGCGAAAATTTTTCTCCGATCGCAATCAAAAGCTCATCAAAAGTAATTTTATTATCCACTTTGAAGAATTCCATATATTTAATGACTGCATTGATCTGTGCTGCCACCAGATTAATTTCCTCCAGCTGAACAGAAAACTGATCTGCCTCTTTATGCTTTTTCGGCATCCTCTCATAGCGGTAGGTCATCCGCCGGATTTCTTCCATATCCTTTTCATCCAGAAGCGGATTCACAAAGATCACCGGTACCTCCAGCTGTTCCACAGGAATACTGGACACAAAAAAATCAGTTTTCCCAATTACATACGGTGTTACATCTTTTTTTCCGTAAGTAGCAATCTGCATTCTATCCTTAAACACTCTTTCCAGCTTAGAAGACATAAGCCTGGAAATCCCGATACCACTGGAACAGATCACTCCCACATATACTTTTCGTATTTTTTCACTTCGATTCTCCATTCTGACCATTGCTGCCCCAAAATGGACGGTAAGGAAACCAATCTCTTCTTCCGGCACTTTTTTCCCGACATTTTCTTCCAAAACTTTTGCAACATTCACACTCTTTGCGTAAATATCCGGATAGTTATTTTTAATGTCATCAAGCACTGGATTCTGGATCTGCATTCCATGCATCAGCCGGATGATCGTGGGCTGTAGGTGCGCCAGCAATCCCTGGATAAACTCATCATCCTGCTTCAGAAGATATCCCGCATCCGGATCGAATGCATCAATCATCTCATTCACAAGCTGCTGCATCTCGCGGTTTTCCATCGCATGCTGTGTCTGTCCGTCCCATTCGATCTTCTCATGCTTTGCCCCTTTGATATGCAGACAAATATAAGAGACCTCCACTTCCGGTATCTGAATCTCAAATTCTGCCTCCAGCTCCCGTACGATTGCTTTTGCCAGTCTGTAATCATCATCTTCAGACAGAGTATCCTCCCATCCTGCATCCGCCTCAATTACTTCATTTTTCAAAATACGGTTGATCGCAATGGAAATATGAATGACCAGACCAACATACGAATTTTCCGTCAATGTCAGCACACGCATATGATTCATTCCGGTGATACAATCCATGACCCGGTTCATAATATCATCATTCAATACCTGCCCGATATTGCTTTTTTTCAATGTTTCATACCGGCCAACGCTTCCCGAAGATTCTTCATAAGCCTCCCGGATCATCTGCGTATCTATATTTTCATTCACAAATGCACGGATTGCTTTTCGATAACTCTCCTCACTCCCCTGGATAAAGGTACCGCTTCCCGGTCTTCTCTTTATCACCAGATCATAGCGGTTCAGCCATTCTTCAATCGCCTCCAGATCTGTACTGATCGTTGCCTCACTTACTTGAAACTGGCTGCTATAATAAAACAGCTTTTTCAACCCCTTTTCTTTCAGGATCTCCAGGATCAGACGTTTTCTGCGTTCCTCGCGATTCCCCGCATCGTAGGACTCTCCCTGCCCAATATCTGAAAGCAGACGTTCCCGCTGGATTTCCTCTCCTTCCAACCATACTCCAACCCCTGTTTTGGAGAGAAACTTTATCTTATATGGTTTTAGATAATAATCGATGGATTCCAGTTCTCGCTGAATTGTCCGCTTACTGACTCCCACCTGTTCTGCCAGAGTTTTTACAGATATCGCCTCTTTCTCTCTGAGCAGCACCTGAAGGATCTGCTTCATACGCGGTGTAAATTCCATCTTTTTCCCCTCCTTTTTTACAGTATTTCTATCCGATTCCTATATTTCTTTTTCTGATTATTTCTGCCAATTCCTCATATTCTTCCGTCTTCAGTAAACTCTCTACGGTATAGATTTCTTTTCCTTTCAGAGTTCCCGGAAGCCTTTCATAATAATCTTTCTGACAGATGATCATCTGTACTTCATTCGGAATCAAATCTGCAGCATAAGCCTCCGCACGGACCTCTTCAATTCCTTTTCTTCCCAGAACTCTCCGAAACAGCGCTGCTCCCATTGCGCTGGAACCCACTCCGCCTTCACATACAAAAGCCAGACGTTCTACTTTTTCTTTCTGCTCCTTCTCCTGCGCATGTTCTGACAGCATTTCTGCTTTCATCTCCCTATTCCTCTCTGTATTCGATTCTTTTACTTTCTTTCCATCATTTCTCATCACAACAAGACATCCGGCAAATGTTACTGCCACAGAAATTCCAATTCCTGCAAGAACCGGGATGATTTCATCCTTCCCGGCCATCAGCAAAATGATAAGGATACTTCCCGGTGAGATTGCTCCCTGAACACCTGCATCTAACAGGACAAAACACATATCTCCTGCAACTCCTCCAAGAATCAGTGGCATCAGAAGTTTCAGATCCGACAATACAAATGGAAAATAGATTTCATGGATTCCTCCGATCGTCTGTGCGATCATAGCTGTCACATATTCCGTTCTTCTTTCCTTCTGTTTATAAAATAATGCAAGAAGAAGTCCGAGTCCCGGACCAGGATTTGTTTCTAAAAGAAATAATACAGAGTGCCCCACATCCTGAATCTGTTCCATGCCAAGGGGTACCAGAACGGCATGATTTACAACATTATTCAGGAAGAACACCTTGGCCGGTTCAATGATACATCCTGCCAGAGCAATCATCCGGCAGGATACCAACACATCTACTCCACGATATACTGCTTCCGTCACCACGTGCAGCACCGGTGAGATCAGATAATAGGATAAAATTGCAAGTCCCGCACCCGTAATTCCAAGTGTCAGATTCTTTGTCAGCATCTGCACACTGGATCCTGCCTTTTCTTCCAGAATTCTCTGCTCGTATTTCCATAAAATCCCTGCGATCGGACCAGCCAGCATTGCTCCCAGAATTCCGGCTGAGCTCTCAGATACCAATATACCAGACATGATAAGTACGGCAAGAATTCCTCCTTCTTCTTCTGAAATCAGACGTCCTCCTTCAAATGCAATCAGTACTGGAAGGATAATGGTATAGACCAATCGGGAAATGGCATAGATATCTTCATTTGGGAGCCATCCGTGGTCATGAAAGACCACGAACAGCATTCCTACAAAGATAAATATGCCAATATGCTTCATTATAATTCTTGTATAAAATCTTCCAACTTTATGTATCTTCTCCATATAATTTCCCCATATTTTATCTCTAAAGAAATTATATCATCTTTCCTTCAACATCTCTACCACATCTTCGTATTCCGGAGCAGCAAGGAAATTGGTAATCAGAATAATCTTTGCATTCGGGTTACTTCTTGCTGCACGCTCTCCGAGTTCCTGATGCGTCACTACCAGCTGGACATCAGCCGGAATGGAAGACACCGGTGTATGAATCACTTCAATCCCTTCGATACCTGCTGCGGCAATTTTTTTCTTCAGAACGGTTGCTCCCATTGCACTGGAACCCATACCTGCATCACAGGCAAATGCAATCTTATGAATTTTCACTCCTGGTACACCTTCTGTGCTTTCTTTTGCAGATTCTCCCTGAATTCCTTTCGCCTGACGCTTCATTGCATCTTTTTTGGCCTGCGCTTCCTCCAGAGATGTATCCTTGCCCATAAATTTCAGAAGTGGCAGAGCAATCAAGAATGATACTGCTGCTGATACCAGTACTCCGATGAAGAGACCAACATAACAATGTCTCTCTGCCATCATTGTAATCGCCAGAATACTTCCAGGTGAAGCCGCTGATGTCAGACCCACATCAAACAGATCAAACAAAAATACTCCCGTTGCGCCGCCTGCAATCGTTGCAAGAATCAAAAATGGATTCATCAGGATATATGGGAAATAAATCTCATGAATTCCTCCAAAGAAATGAATGATCACAGCGCCTGGTGCCGAACTCTTTGCATTTCCCTTCCCGGCGATGCAATATGCCAAAAGGACACCAAGACCCGGTCCCGGATTTGCTTCCAGTAAGAAAAAGATGGATTTTCCTATTTCTTCTACCTGCTGTATTCCCATCGGAGACAGGATTCCATGATTAATTGCATTATTTAAAAACAGTACTTTTGCCGGCTCAATAAATACACTTGCAAGCGGAAGCAGATTGTGATCCACAAAAAATCCGACACCTGCATTCATTACACCATTCAGAGCATTTACCAATGGAGCAATCCCAACCATGGAAAGAAGTGCCAGCAATGCACCAATAATTCCTAATGAAAAGTTGTTGACCAGCATCTCAAAGCCAGATGGAATATGGCTCTCGATCATCTTATCAAACTTTTTAATGATCCCTGCGGAAAGTGGTCCTACAATCATAGCTCCAATAAACATTGGAATATCAGAACCTGCGATCACACCCATTACTGCAATCGATGCAATCACTCCACCTCTTTTTCCCGCTACCACTTCGCCTCCAGTATACGCAATCAAAAGCGGAAGCAGTATCGATGACATAGGACTTACAATCTGCGCAAATTTCTCATTCGGGCACCATCCTGTCTCAATAAATAAAGCTGTAATCAGTCCCCATGCGATGAAGGCTCCGATATTCGGCATTACCATACCGCTTAAAGACCTTCCAAATAATTGAATTTTCTCTTTCATAAATTCACACCTCTTGATAACTTATTTTTTTCATATTCAGAGGTATGACTGGCCAATCAATCCCTTGTTTCTATAGCCATTATACAAAATCCCAAAAAGAGATTTCAACAAATAGAAAAAGAGATTTGGCACCAAATCATAGTGCCAAATCTCTCCAATTATAATAACTTTTCAAATTCTTCACATATCAGCTCTCCCGGAACCGGTATCCCACACCAATTTCAGTCAGAATATACTCTGGATTCGCTGCATCCTTTTCGATTTTGCGTCTCAGAGTAGCCATAAAAACTCTCAGATTACCAGCGTCGATTTCTTCCGCATACCCCCAGATTTCCCGAATAATATAATTATGGGTCAGCACTTTCCCTCTGTTAGCAATCAGCAAAAGAAGAATCTTATATTCGATCGGTGTCAGATGAACTTCATTCCCGGAAATGGTCACGATTCGTTTCTCATAATCGACCATCAACTCTCCAGTCTGGAATATAGTCTGCCTTTCCTCCGTTCTTACCCGGTTCAGTTTTCTGAGTCCGACACGAATCCTTGCCATTAATTCTCCCATATGAAACGGTTTTGTTACATAATCATCTGCACCGGCATCCAGAGATTGTATCTTCTCCTGTTCTTCCTGTCTGGCTGATACAACAATCATCGGAATATCGGAGAGAGCCCTGACGCTCTTAATTACTTCCATTCCATCTCCATCCGGAAGGCCGAGATCCAGAATGATCAGATCTGGCTGATTCGCGTAAAAAAGGCTCAATGCCTCTTCCACAGACTTAGCAACATAATACCCATATCCCTCTTTTTTTAACGCCATTGATATAAAATTAATAATATATTTGTCATCTTCGACAATTAAAATGCTTTTCTTCTCCATATTATTCCGCCTGTTTTGCCGGAAGCCAGAATACGAATCTGGCACCGCCTTCTTCTTTATTTTCTCCCCATATTTCCCCGCCATGGGCGGTAACTACCGCTTTGCAGATCGTAAGTCCCAGGCCGATCCCTCGCTTCTGATCGGTACTTCTATCGGTCCCTGATACAAATTCATCAAAAATATGATCCTGTAACTCTTTCGGAATTCCGTCCCCATCATCTTCCACAATAAAGTAAACTCTGCGATTTCTGTATTTTACTTTCAAAGAAATGACCCCACCTTCTTCCGTATGCTTCATTGCATTATCCAGAAGATTGATGAGAACCTGGGCAATCATCTTTCCATCCATCTCAGCTACAATTACCTCGTTTGGAAGAGACACCTGATAATGACGTCTGTCTTTCAACCCGATCACATGACTGGTTGCTTCATTAATTACATCGTCTACAACTTCTGCGTCCTTATGTAGAAACGGCTGTCCACTTTCGATTTTTGTCATACTCAGGATATTTTCCATCATCTTCGTCAGCCATACAGACTGTTCCATGATATCTCGTACCAGCTGATGACAAGCTTTCATTTCCATATTATCTGAATCCAGAATCAGGGCACAATCTCCCATAATTCCGGTCAGCGGAGTCCTGAAATCATGCGAAATACTCCGAAGCATACTGCTCTTCATATGCTCCCGTTCTACTTCTACTTTAATCTGCTCCTGCTGCGTGTAGATCAGCTCCCGGTCCAGAGCAATTCCAATCTGGTTCGCTGCTGTCTTTACAATCAATTCCTGCTCCACACTTAATCCCTGATTATGATTCAGGATCTTCATCAGACCGATCTGCTTTACAATTCCAATGATTGGAAACATCAGATAATCCTTGGAGGTATATTCATTCCCGGTTCCTGATACAACCGTATCATCCTGGAGTTCTACCACACACTCGAAACCAGTATACTCATAGATACAGTGAATTCCAAGCTGAATAATATTTTCTTTTCCAGTAACATTGATAAATTGTTCCGACATCTCATACAATCTTTTGGCCGTTTCCTCGTTTTTCTTCGAGATGATCAGCTGCTTTTGAAATCTCACTGCCAGACTGGAAGATATCAGTGCTGCAACCACAAAAAAAGCCATAAGCGTCATATCATTTGGGTTAGTGATTGCAAATGTATGTACAGGTATCGTAAAAAGATAGTTGAACGTCAGTACACTGATTGCTGCTCCGATCAATCCGTATTCATACCCTTGTGTACAGGTACTGATTATCAGTACCCCTACCATAAAAACCATCAGAATATTTTCTTTTTCTACCCCAAAATAATTCAAGATCAGACAGATGATATCTGCCAGGGCAAGAATCACAGTCATCCTGAGTGTATATATTATTTTTCGATTATTCTTAAATGCTTTTATCATATCGTTTTTCTTACTGTTTATTTAATATTTGACACCAGCTTATCAATATCCCTCTTCAGTCCGATTACCATCAGGTGGTCTTCTGCATGCATGACATAGTCTGCTCTTGGCAGAAGCTGAAGATGTTCATCTACCTTAATCCCCAGTACACTGACGTGATATTTGGACCGGATATCCATATCCTTAATACTTCTTCCCACCCAGCTTCTCATCGGTGAGATTTCAAAGATAGAATATCCGTCAGCCAGTTCAATATAGTCAAACACATGGTTCGCACTGTGCTTCACTGCTAACCTTTCCGCCACATCCTTATCCGGATAGATCACCTCATCTGCTCCGTTTCTCAAAAGGAATTTTGCATGAATATCACGGTTTGCCTTACTTACTACGTACCTGGCACCCAGATCTTTCAACAGACTGGTAATCTCCAGACTGCTTTGAAAGTTTGCTCCGATACACACAAAGCAGACATCAAAATTACCTACTCCGAGACTTCTCAATACCTCCTCATTGGTACAGTCTCCAATCTTTGCATTTGTTGCAATCGGCAAGAGATCTTCCACCTTTTCTTCTTCTTTGTCTACGATCATGACCTCATTTCCAAGGCGGATCATATTCTGGCATAAATGATGTCCCAGTCTCCCAAGTCCGATGATTAATATTGATTTCATAGCTATTTTCTCCCCAATCTCCTATCATAATTTATCCAATCGTAATTGCCTCTGCCGGTTCTTTCACAGGCGCCTTTACCTTATGACCGCGTAGCGAAAGAGCAAATGTAAGACCTCCGACTCTACCGCAGTACATAAGAAAGATAATCACCCACTTTGATAGTGCTGAAAGTCCTCTGGTGATCCCCGTCGACATTCCGACCGTTCCGATGGCAGACACCACTTCGAATACAATATCCATAACCGGTTCTTTCTGAAGCGGTGTCAATAGAAGGACTGCACCGACTACCATAAACAGATTCGTACACATAACGGTACTGGCCTTTCGAATGGATCCTTCATCCAGTCTCCTGCCAAAGATATTACAGGAATCTTCATTTTTCAGGTTTGCACTGACATAGACCAGCAACACAACAAAGGTCGTAGTCTTAATACCACCGGCTGTAGAACCCGGACTTCCACCGATAAACATCAGAAGGATCGTAACAATCTTACTGCTGTCAGAGAGAGCCGCTGTATCTACCGTATTGAATCCTGCTGTTCTTGCTGTCACGGAACCGAAGAAAGAACAAAGAATCTTTTCAGAAGCTGACATGCCGTTTAAAGTGTTTTCTGATTCAAATATGTATAACAGGACTGCTCCTCCTACGATCAGGATTACTGTTGTTGTAAGTACAATCTTTGTATGGAGACGATATCTTGAAAAATGATATTTATTAACAGAAAGATCATTCCATACAAAAAATCCCAGACCTCCAATTACGATCAAAACCATGATCACAATATTGACCACCGGATCAGAAGCATATGCGGTAAAAGAACTGTAGGCTTCTTTCGTTCCCATCAGATCAAATCCCGCATTACAGAATGCAGAAACAGAATGAAAGATTCCATAATAAATTCCCTTAAACCACCCAAACTCTTTCTGGAAACGCAAAGCAAGGATTATTGCTCCAATCCCTTCAAATAAAAGTGTTCCTTTGATAATCTTTTTCGTCAGTCTCACAATTCCACCAATCTGCAGAATATTTACGCTCTCCTGCAAGGTTCCTCTCATCATAAGTCCAATCTTACGATGAAGGATAACTGCGACCCAGACTCCGAAGGTCATAAATCCCAGTCCGCCGATCTGTATCAGTAATAATATCACACATTGTCCGAATATTGTCCAGTTCTGGCAGGTATCTGCAATCACAAGCCCTGTCACACAGGAAGCAGAAGCAGATGTAAATACCGCATCCGTAAAAGATGTCATCTGCCCACTGCGGCTGGACACAGGAAGCATTAAAAGCAGTGCCCCGATTAAGATAATCAGAAGATATCCCACAACGATCATCTGTGTCTGTGTTAGTTTTCGAATTCCCGTTTTCATGCGATTCCTGCCTCATTTCTCCGAAACAGCAATTCCAGCTGCTGAGTGATCTCGGTCTTTTCATCTAACACATGGATATGGAAACGCTTGTACATGATGTAGTTTATCTGATCGTTACAGATTCCATAAGCTTGCTTCGTATGATACATCTTCTGAATCAGATGACAGATAGAAAGATTATCCTCATCCGACGGTGACGCAGCAATCACCAGACGTATATTTGTCCACTCTCTTTGAAGACTAACCTCATCAATTACAATTGGTACCAGGCCATAATTTTCCACCCAGCCTTCCAATTGACGAATCTGTCTCCCACTGCCAAATAATATAGCGCAGGCTTCCCCGCTCTGCGCCTCTTCTTCTTTTAAATTCTGTTCCTTTTCCCCGGCTGCCCAGTTATCCAGCCTGGAAACCAGATAATATCCATATAAACCTGCCGCTAATACAACTGCAATCAATAATACATTTACGAACATATCATCACCCTCTTTTCTACTTTTATCATAAGTGATTCCGCATTAAGACGGTAATAATATTTGTCCAAACATATTAAGATTGTATTTAGATTGTTATTTTTTACCCAATCTTTCCTTCATCGATATAACGGGCAAGTTCTTTTGCGTAATAAGTAAGATAGCTCTGAGCTCCTGCCCGAAATGCCGCGATTGCAGTCTCGCAGACGATCTTCTCCTCATCAATCCATCCTTTTTCAGCGGCAGCCTTAATCATAGCATATTCTCCGCTGACACTGTACGCCGCGATTGGAAGACTGGTCACTTCTTTTGCTTTTGCAATCATATCCAGATAAGCGAGCGCCGGTTTTACCATAATAATATCCGCTCCTTCTTCTTCATCCAGCAGGATTTCCCTAATTCCTTCTCTACTGTTATGATAATCCATCTGGTAAGTCTTACGGTCTCCAAATGCCGGGGCCGAATCTGCAGCATCACGAAACGGTGCATAAAACCCAGAAGCATATTTGACAGCGTATGACATGATCGGAGTATTCACATAACCATATTCGTCCAAAATATTTCGGATTGCCGCCACTCTTCCGTCCATCATATCAGAAGGAGCGACCATATCTGCACCAGCCTGCACATGACTCAGCGCAGTCTTCGCCAATACTTTCAGAGTAGTATCATTATCTACATCATGTCCACATAACATTCCACAATGTCCGTGAGAAGTATATTCACACAGGCAGACATCCGTAATATAATACAGATCCGGAAAACGTCTTTTCGCTTCTTTCAGTGCCTTCTGGATGATCCCATCTTCTGCATAAGCTCCGCTTGCAAGTTCATCCTTATGATCCGGTATTCCAAATAACATCACAGAGCTTACTCCAGCTTTACTTAACTGTTCCAGTTCATAGAACATCTGATCCACACTATACCGATACTGTCCTTTCATGGAAGGAATCTCTTCTCTGATTCCCTTTCCTTCTTTCACAAACATTGGAAAAATCAAGGATGATTTATCTACTCTTGTCTCCCTTACCATTTTTCTTAATGTCTCATTACTTCTCAGCCTTCTTGGTCTTTTTATCATCTGGCCTTCACCCTTTCTATCTGTTCTATCATGCTGTCAATATCCGCTTTTTCTGCTATATAGCATTCCATCCCATATTTTTCAGCCGTTTCTGCAGTCTGTCTTCCGATACAGACTGCCCGGATTCCCGAAAAATCTATTCCCTCATACATCCGAACAAATCCTTCTACGGTTGAACTGCTGGTAAATGTAACACAGTCTACTCTGCTTCTTTCCAGTTCCTTCCTCAGATCAGGATCCTCACCATTCTGAAATACCGTATCATAGATTGAAATATCATCTACTTCTGCTCCAGCTTCTTTCAGAATTGGGACCAGCTTCTGATTCCCCTTCGATGCACGCGGAATCAATATTCGCTGTTTCCTGATATTTTGATCAGAGAGCAGCCTTGCCAGAGTTTCGCCGTCATATACTTCTGGGATCAGATCTGCATAAATGCCATGTTTTGAGAGTTCTCTGCCAGTACCTTCTCCAATGACTGCAAATCGAATTCCAGAAAAGATTCGTACATCTATCTTTTTCTTATCCAATTCTTCAAAAAATATACGCACGCCCACCTGACTGGTAAATACAATCCAGTCATATTTTTTCATATGATCCAGGCAGTTCGCAAATCTTTTATTATCTTTCATCGGAACCGTTGCGATCGTTGGAACTTCCAACACCTGCGCTCCCAATCTTCGTAACCGGTCTGCCATATCACAGATCAGTTCTTTTGGTCTGGTCAGCATCACACACATGCCCGCAAGCGGCAGCTTTTCATGCCATGACAGTTCATCCTGAAGTGTACATACTTCCCCCACAATAATAATCGCAGGCGGATGGATCTGTGCTTTTTCTGCTTCTTCCGCCAGTGTCTCCAGCGTTGCCGATATCTTCTGTTGCCTTGCAGTGGTCCCCTCCTGCAGGATTGCCGCAGGAGTTCCAGGATCCATACCTGCTCCGATCAGATTTTCCATAATACTTGCAAGGCAAGTTACTCCCATAAGAAAAACCAGGGTTCCTCCTGCTTCCGCCAATGCACGGTAATTGATTTCCTGATCCCCGCCCTTCTTTTTATGTCCGGTAACGATATGAAGCGACGAAGCATAGTCCCTGTGCGTAACCGGAATTCCATTATATGCCGGAACCGCCAGTGAAGAAGTCACTCCAGGAACCACCTCAAACGGAATTCCGTGTTTCTTTAATTCCAGAAGTTCTTCTCCGCCTCTCCCGAACAGAAACGGATCTCCTCCTTTTAATCTCACAACTTTCTTTCCCTTTTCAGCTTCCTGCACCAGGATCTGATTGATCTCTTCCTGTGAAATCGGATGATGACCGGCCTGTTTTCCAACATTGATAAACTTTTTCTCTCTGTCAATCTCTGAAAGAATCTCATTTCCTGCCAGATGATCATAAACAATCACATCTGCTTCCTCTATCACTTTCTGCCCCTTTACCGTCAGAAGTCCTGCATCTCCCGGACCGGCTCCTACCAGCCACACTTTTCCGGAATCATTTTTACGATATACTTTTTCTTCCATCTCATCATCACTTTCTTCGATATTTTCGATCCATTTCTTCTGCGAGAACAATTCCGATTTCTTCGGCTTTCTCAATCGGCCCTGTCATGGATTCAATGATATAGGAACCAGTTTCTTCTATATAATATAAGCCTTTCAAAAAAAAGTCTCCATTTTTCGCTTCCCCATAGGCCGCAACCGGAGAAGTACAGCCTCCGTTCAGCCTTCGGACAAAAGCTCTCTCTCCGCTTGCAATGTATGCCGTTTTCTGATTCCCATACTGCTCCATAAACTGATAGTCGACACCTGCACGTCCCTGAACCGCCAGGATTCCCTGACCTGCTGCCGGAAGAATCTCATCCGTTGAAAAATAACGGCTGATTCGTTCCTCCAGTCCCAGTCGTTTCAAACCCGCTGCTGCAAGGATCAATGCATCATATTCTCCCTGGTCCAGCTTCTCAAGCCTTGTCAGAACATTCCCCCGCACACTTCGAAAGACCGCCTTCGGAAATAACCGTTCTCCCTGAAGTCTGCGCCGGAACGAAGAGCAGCCAATTACGCCTTCTCCTTTCCAGGTGCGCTCCCCTTTCGGAAGCACCAGCACATCTCTCACATCTTCTCTTGGAGAATAGCGGATGATCGGGATCAGCGGTGACTCTTCCATCGGCATATCCTTCAGGCTGTGCACCGCAAGATCTATTTTCCCGGCAAGGAGTGCCCGGTCCAGTTCTTTTACAAACAATCCTTTGCCCCCGATCTTATCCAGCGTCACATCCAGTCTCCGATCTCCCGTCGTTTCCATCGTAACCAGCTCTGTTTCTATCTCTGGATGAATCCTTTGGATATATTCTATAATTTTTTCTGTCTGAATGACTGCAAGCCTGCTCGCACGGCTTCCAATCACAATTTTTCTGTTCATTTCTGTCCTTTCCTGCCTATAGTTTTTCATCTATTCTCTTTTCTGATGAATCCAGCTGCTTTAAAGTATCTTCAATAACCTCTCTTACACGCCTTACCTTCTCATGATTCATTCCGCTTGAAGTAATCCCTGTCACAATCTGGTCTTCCATTATAATCGCCGGAAAATAAAAATCACAGAGTTCCTGCGAATGAGAGACATTTACCATAATTTTTCTTTTCCTGCAGTCTTCTGCTACCAGCTCATTGCAGGCCGGATCATCCGTTGCAGCCAGTACAATATCTGCGCCATCGAGATATTCACTGCGATATTGATCCCGAATCCACTGGATCCGTCCTTCCTTCGCATACTGCTCAAGCTCTTCCGACACCTGAGGTGAAATAACCTGAATCTTTTCTGTGAATGCAAGAAGCGTTTTTACTCTTCTAAGCGCAATCCTCCCACCCCCGATGATCTGGATTTTTTTCTCTGATATATCAATAAATATGGGAAAATATGGTCGTTTCATCCCGTTTATCCTCTTTCCATTCACAATTCAGCCCTTATCATACCACAAGTGGTCTTGCCAATCAACGTCCCTCTAAGGTAAGATAGAAGAAATCATTACCATAAGAACAGCTACAACAATGAAAAAGGAGACGATTATGCAAGCAAAGAATGGAATCCTCGTCGTCAGCTTCGGCACCAGCTACGCAGACACCCGCCGCCGGACACTCACAGCAATTGAAACCCGCGTTCAGGCCTGCTATCCGAATCTTCCGGTATACTCTGCCTGGACCAGTAAAATGATCATTAAAAAAATAGAAAAAAATACCGGTGAAAAAATACTCACCGTCACAGAAGCACTCACTCTTATGGCACAAGATGGAATCACAGATGTTTCTATTCAGCCGACCCACGTCATAAATGGAATTGAAAATGACTGTATGAAAGAAGATGCCAATCAGCTCCGGCACTTATTTCATTCCATGCAGTTTGGGACTCCGCTGGTTTCCTGTACAGAAGACATGCGCATACTGATACAAACGATTGCAGATACTTACCAGGAAGTAAGAAAAGAGGACGCCCTCATCCTGATGGGACATGGAAGCGAACACCATTCCAATACCGTCTATGCTGCCTTGGACTATATGTGTAAAGAAATGGGCTATCCAAATATCCATGTCGGAACCGTCGAAGCATATCCTACTCTGGCAAATGTACTGGAGTTTCTAAAAGAACGGCCGGTGAAAACCCTTCACCTGGCTCCGTTCATGATCGTGGCCGGGGACCATGCAATGAACGATATGGCAGGAGAAGAGGAAAATTCCTGGCGCAGCATCTGTGAAAGAAACGGCTATCGGACAATCTGTCATTTACAGGGGCTGGGTGAAATTCCTGCTGTACAGGAACTGTTCATTCGCCATCTTAAAAAAATCCTATAGGCAATAATCGTTCCGCCAAAGTTCAGCAGCTGGCGGAACGATTAGAACAATTGTTTTAATTTCCCCATCTCACGGGCAGCCTTCAGAAGATCTTCCATTCGTTGATTACAGGAACCGATCGTAACACCGGCATCCAAAACTATTTTGCATGTTTCCATCCAGCGAAAGGCCTCTTGATATGCAGCATCTGAAATATTCTGAAACGGTTCTTCTACCACTACTTCCGCTGCCAGAAGTCTTGCCAGCTGATAATCAATATCATTCCGATAAAGGATTCCCGCGGCAAAAGGCTGATTCTCTTTCTGCAGCCTTCGATAGACCGGAATCCCGGTCCCGCCGGAGGAAATTACAAAGACTTCCGGCTCTCCCTTTGGCCTGGGAAGCTCAATGCTGCCAAAGCATGGATCAAAATAGCCATTCTCAATCTCATAAATATCCCGGATAATCTCTTCTTGAAAGATTTTCTCCGGTGTGCCATAGTTTGCAATAACTTCTCCCTTCACACACAGAATCTGATCAGACACTTTCTGTGCAAGATCAATCTCATGCAGAGACATAATGACTGTAATCTTTTTCTCCTTCGCCATATTTCTCAGGATGGAAAGAAGCTCCAGTTTATGCCGGATATCCAGAAAGGAAGTCGGTTCATCCAGAACCAGAATCTCTGGCTCCTGACAGATTGCCCGTGCCAGAAGTATTCTCTGACGCTGACCGTCACTGATTGCATCAAAGCTTAGATTTCCAAGTTCTCTGGCGTGTACGGCCTCCATGGCCTCATCGACCTTTTCTTCATCCTCTCTGCTCAAGATGCCCAGCCTGCCGGTATAAGGATAACGTCCGGTTGCCACAATATCATGGCAGGTCATGAGCTCCGGCTTCATACGTTCCGTTAAGACCACTGCCATCTGCGTCGACAATTCTCGATATGACAGCTCCCAAAGTTCTTCTTTCTCAATATATACTTTCCCGCCAATCGTTTTCAACTGCCGGATAATGCTTTTCAGGATCGTCGACTTTCCCGCACCGTTGGGTCCGATCAATGTCACAATCTCTCCTTTTTCGATCCCAATATTGATGTCGTGGATCAAAGGCTTTCCATGATATCCGACAGCCAGATTTTCCAGTTTCACATAATAATCTGCCATACCTTACCTTCCCTTCTGTCTTCGGAGCATCATAAAGATGACTACCGGGGCTCCGAAAATCGAAGTCACCGTACTAATATTTAATTCCATCGGAGCAAATGCCATTCTTGCAATCAGATCACACATCATACAAAATACAGCTCCTCCCAGGAATGTTCCTGGAATAACCACCAGCGGTTTTGCCGTATTCAGTGCCCGCTTCACCAGATAGGGAACCGCAATTCCAAGAAAGGAAATCGGTCCCGCAAATGCTGTCACGCAGGCAGAAAATACACTGGATAACAGAATCAATGCCACACGGAACGCTTTAATATTAACTCCCATACTCTGCGCATAAGCCTCTCCCAACTGATATGCACCAATCGGCTTAGAAAGGAAAAATGTCAAGATCAGTGTAATTCCTACGATCAATACCGCTACTCTTACATTACTCCAGTTCATACCAGAAAAGCTTCCCTGTGACCATCCATGAAGATTCACAATATCCGAATCATCTGCAAAAGTAACCACAAAATCAGTAATTGCCGAACAGATATATCCAATCATAATTCCTGCTACCAGAAGAGTTGCCATATGATCCAGTTTCCGGGACATCAGAAGGATAAACCCCGTAGAGATCAGCGCTCCGATAAATGCAGCCAGAATCATAGTATAGGAAGAGATCGCACTATAATATTTGAAGAATACGATCATCGTTAGCGCAACCACCATTTTGGCACCGGATGAGATCCCCAACACAAACGGCCCCGCGATCGGATTCGAGAAAAAGGTCTGCAGAAGGAACCCTGACAGAGACAGAGCTCCGCCGAGAATTGCAGCCATCAGGACTCTTGGCAGACGGATCTTCCAGATAATATTCGCTTCCACCGTTCCACTCTCATGACAGAACAGGATTTTTATGATTTCCGATACAGAAATATGTACATTTCCAGTGTTAATATTCAGTACTGTGATGACACAAAAGCACACTGCCAGTACTATAAAAACCAGCATATATCTAGAGCGCCGTCTGAAATTTTCATGATGAAAGCCGTTCTCCAATGAGTCAGCATTTTCCTTCTTCTCCATATACGATTCCTCTTTTTTACTTCAAGACATTCATCCTTTATCCTGATTATCACTTCGGTTCTGACTATTATTCTACCCGATATAAAAATGTCATCTGTTCTTCCTCTCCATCCGTCAGCATCAGATGAATATCTGTGATCAGATTTCCTACAATATCTGTTGCCTGATACAGATATTTTCCCGTACACCAGACATTTCCTGCTTTGACTGCTTTAAAATCCTTAAACAGCTCATCCTTTGCAGTCAAATCCTCTATTCTCTCGATGGGATTGTCTATACTTGAATTATAGATCAGATAGTCCGCATCCTGCGCAGCTGCATAAAATTCTTCCATCGAGATATTCACTGCCGCACTATCACTCTCTTCATTCTTCAGATCTTCAAATACATATCTGCCGCCTGCAATTTCGATCATGTTCGGGATATAATCCTCACTCTTCCTTACAACGACTGTTCCGTCCGTACTGACATAGAAAAACGCCACCGTCTTCTCTGTATTTTTAAAATCCTTCAATTCTTCTATAACCTTTGCCTGTTCCTGAAAGAAAGAATCCGCCTCATCTTCTTTGTCCAGCATTGCTGCATACAGCTTTACCCACTCTGTTCTTCCAAGCGGATGTGTCTCATAACTGGACCGGTCAATGAATACCGGAATTCCAAGATCCTCAATCATCTCCTGCACCTTCGGTGTGTGCAGAATCATGGTCGATTCAATGGCAAGATCACAGTCCTCATTGATCAGCATCTCATAATCCGGTTCGCTATATTTCCCTGCAAATAATATGTCTCCGGATTCCATTGCCTGTACCGCATGATCAATATACCACCCTGAAGCCTGTGTTCCGGACATCCGGATGGTTCCAATAGCATCCACCGCATCAAATAAAGCCATCGCAGATGTCGCAGCAAGATAGATATGATCCAGCGGTTGTTGTAAGATCACAATGTTCTCATCCAGCCCGTCAGGTACTTCTTCTTTCTCCGGTATGACCAGATATTTCCTGTCATCCTTCACATCAATCAGCTTATATCCATCTTTGTAATAATATACATGAAATCCTTCTGCATAATCAAGTGCCATCGCCTCTTCGTAATCCAGACCTGCTATCTCTGGAGCCACATTCTCCTGCTCAGCTCCTTCTTTCTCTCCTTCATCTGTCACACTCTGCTCCATCTGGTCAGATGCAGAATCATCCTGACTGCCACACCCATTCAAACCGCATGATATGATCACGATCAAACTTAACACTATAATGATCCGTTGGTAAATCTTTCTCCTCATCCTACAATCTCTTTTCTGCTACTCTGCTTCTGCCACAAATGCATCAAATAATTCTGCGGCCTTCTCTTCACATCCGAACAGCACACCATATACCTTGATCCATTCTTTTTTCGCAAGTTCTTCTTCTTCATCATCAGAACGATCCACTAACATAGGAACCTCTAATATCGTATGACGTTCAATGATTTTCTCCAGTCTCTCCAGCTTCTCCTCTTCTTCCTCTTTTTCATCTTCTTCTCCCGGAAGTATCTCAGAAGGGAAAATACTGAGATTCCATTGACTCTTCAGAAGCTTTTTGTAATCAGGTTCTTCATAAGATCCTGCAGATACAATCTGATCCTCTTCCATTGCATCTGCAATACTCTCTATCACACAATCCTCCTTCTCACATCCAACCGCTGCAATCATCCCTTCCTGACCCAGTTCATCCAGGATTACCATTGCTCCCTCTGCTGCAGCATAAGTGCTGTCTACCGGCTGATTGATGACAATCATCTCTTTATCCAGACCTGCCGGGATCTCAACATCTTCAGGAACGATCAGATACTTCACCACATTTCCATGATATAGCTCCATGATTTTCTCTTCCTTCGGAGTCAGATCAGACGTGTCTTCTTCCGATTCACTTTTCTCTGCCTCTTCCTTCACTTTTTCCGGATCTCTTGCCGTATCCTTGGTCATATCAATTTCAAGAAGAGAGATCCCATCTTCATAATGATAGATCTTAAAATACTCTGCGTAGGTAAGGCTGGTTTCTGACTCATAGGTAAGCCCTAAAATATCAGGAGCCTGATCATCCAGTTTCTCATTGCTGCCAGCCATACTTCCTCCTTTCATTCCATCTGCTTCTGCAAGATAGATAAAAATAATGTATGAAACTTCATGAGCTGCAGACATTGCTGTCGTCATCCCTATGATATGATTATTCTTATTTAACTCCACAGGAATTACAAACGTCGTTGTTCCACCACCCTTAGAGCTTGGATAATAGACGTTCCCGTTCGCTTTCACATACTGGTACTTATCACTGCTGAATACAAGAGTTGCATACGCCTGGCCGCCTTTGACCGTGATCTTACTGCAGGAAATGCTGACACGTCCGGTTCCGCCTGACCATGAAAACTGATCCGGCATATATACACCATCTTTCATTATGGTTGAACTGTTAATTCGACCGGTAGATCCGTTGACATCCGATTCATGCTTTGATTCCTGTTCAGGTCTGTTATTATTGCTGGAAGGATTCCCGGTTCCGCCACCTGTCGTATTACTGCCGGTACTGCTTTCTGAATTACCAGTACCGCTTTCCGTATTATTTCCGGTATCTCCTCCCGGAGTCAATTCATTCTTTGTCATTCCTTCTGACTGAAAGATCAGCGTACGGTCATACCAGGTATCCTTTTTGCTGGAATGTGCCGCTACAGCAATCTCGCGATCCATCCCCTCTACTGGAATCGTATATGTATAATCCCCCTCCAGATTCATCTGATAGTAAATGAATTCCTCTTCATTAGCATCCACGGCATCTTCGGCAGTCCCCATATAAAGCTTATCATAACCAGTACCACTTAAAGTAATGACAGCACTCATCTCACCATTCTTCACAGTCAATACGCAATCTGTCACTTTAAACATCGAAGAACTGGATTCCACATTTACATGATACGTACCATCTGAAAGTACAACCGCTTCCGGAGTGTCACTTCCTTCTTCTGAAGCATCTGCTTCTTCATCTTCGGACGCATCCTCAGAGACTTCTATATTCTGCAAAGATTGCTCTCCATCCGTCCCTACATCTTCCGGATCTGCTACCTGCTCTTCCGTCGGTTCAGTCTCAGAAGTATCTGTGGGCTCTTCTAAAAACACCTCTTCTTCCTCCGGCACTTCCATCTCCACAATCTGCTCTGCCTCGAGCTCACTTTCCGGTTCTTCTGCATAGATAGAAGATACCGGTGTAACTGCAATTGCTGTAGACAAAAACAATGCAAGAAATTTCTTTGAATTGTGCTTCATATTCTACGCTCTCCTTATCCTTTTTCTTACCTTCAGCTTCCCCAAAATAAAAAAGCCGCCTTCTCATCCGAAAGCGGCAACTCAAAAATGCTGTTTTACTATAAAACAACATATCATCGGTAAATATTACTTTCATCGGAAGCTATTCACAACATTTTCAGCAGGTTTCCTGGCTTGCGGATCATCGCTCCACTATCCTTCTCACATATCATGATATGCAATGGTTATCGTAGTATTGCTCCCCACTTACAGTGACCGGATCGCTCAGGACTTACACCTGATTCCCTTTTACCCTTGCGTGTACAAAACTCGCCCGGCACTGAAAACTCGTTTATTCATTTATGTCTACTATATCAAAAAGGCGCTCCGATATCAACCTTCCCGATACAGGTACTACTTCAATTTTTCCAGAGACATAAGCAGATAACTGATCATCAGAAGCCCACAGGAGAACCAGATCATATGAATTCCGAATTTTGCTGACAAATTACCACCGATTCCTGCACCAATTGCAAACAAGAGAATAATTCCAAAATAATACATACATCTGCGAAGCTGTTCCGGATGCTTCTCGCGGATGTAGACTGACAAGGCTTCCATTCCACTTCTTAGATTCCCGATACACATCGTGCTTGCATAGGAATAGCCATCCACTTTCCGAAAGCTCTGCACCTGCATCGCGCAGGACAAAGATACCAGAATGGTCGCAGCCATATTATATTTTGTCGGAATAAATCCTACGATAAACAGGATCATGATCTCAATCAGGAGAATGCCCTGCCTCCAGTGCATTCTTCTGGCATATTTATACCGATGCTGTATCTGCTCTGCAAGCAGAACCCCCAGTGCAAATGCCAGCAGCGGGAACAGATACCGGATAGCCGCCTGCCATTCTCTTGCCATAAAATGCTGGCTCATCAGCACAACATTTCCGGTCTGTGCATTCGAAAATACTTCTTCTCTTGTATTATAAGTATAAGCATCCTGAAATCCACCGGACAATGCCAGAAATGCGCTGTTGATAAATGCCTCCGACATCTGACGATCTAAATGATCTGATCGATTCTGCATAATTCCTCCTCTGAAAATTCCAGATGCTTTAGTGCTCCGATATTATCTATAATCTGCTCCGGCCTGGATGCTCCGATCAGAACGCTGGTCACAACTTCATCTCTTAAGATCCAGCTCAAGGCCATCTCTGCAAGGCTCTGCCCTCTTTCCCTGGCAATCTGATTCAGTTTCCGGATCTGTTCCAGGCGGGAATCACTGATTGCCGATTCCTTCAGAAAACGCCCGTCCGTCTTCACGCGGCTGTCAGACGGAATCCCATTCAGATAGCGGTCACTCAAAAGCCCTTGTGCCAGCGGGCTAAAGGTAATCACACCTTTTTTCAGTTCTCTGGACATTTCTTTCAATCCATTTTCCTCAATGGTTCTGTCCAGGATCGAATAACGGTTCTGATTGATAATAAAAGGACAGTGAAGATCCTGTAAAATACCAGCCGCTTTTTTCAGAGTCTCTCCATCATAATTGGAAAGACCTACATACAGTGCTTTTCCACTGGTAACTGCCTGTGACAGCGCACCCATGGTTTCTTCCAGCGGTGTATCCGGATCCATCCGATGATGATAAAAAATATCTACATATTCCAGCCCCATACGCTTCAAACTCTGATCCAGACTGGCCAGAAGATATTTCCTGCTGCCACCGTCTCCATAAGGACCTTCCCACATCTCATATCCTGCTTTCGTACTGATGATCAGTTCATCACGGTATCTCTGAAGCTCTTCCTTCAGAATACGGCCAAAATGAATCTCAGCACTTCCCGGCTTCGGCCCATAATTATTTGCCAGGTCAAAATGTGTAATCCCATGGTCAAATGCAGTAAAAATCAGCTTCTTCATATTCTCATAAGAAGCGGTGTCTCCAAAGTTATGCCATAATCCCAGGGAAACAGCCGGAAGCCTCAGTCCGCTGTTTCCGCAGGAACGATATTTCATAGAATGATAACGATCTGATGATGCCTGATACATAATGAATTCTCTCCTTTTCTCCCTGCTGTTTTCTTTACATTATTTTCCTCTTTCAGGGTATCAGAGTCAAGTATTTTCATTACGAAATTCTTCCATTATTCATTTCATATATGATATCCGCCAGATTCATAGTTGATTTTCTGTGGGATACCAATACCACGGTCTGGTTTTTCCTGGATTCTTTCAGAGATTTTAATATAATTCCCTCGTTGAGTGAATCCAGATTACTGGTCGGCTCGTCCAGCAAGAGAAACGGTGTATCATGTAAAAATGCCCTTGCAATTCCGATTCTCTGTTTTTCGCCTCCGGATAACGTATCCCCTAATTCTCCCACTTCCGTATCATATCCATCTGGAAGAGTCATAATAAAATCATGGATCGATGCCTTTTTCGCCGCATCCATGATCTCTTCTCTGGACGCCTCCGGCTTTCCGACTGCAATATTATTTGCAATCGAATCGTGAAACAGATACGTCTCCTGAGTAACATAGGATTCCATATCCCGCAAATCTTTGGTATTGATTTTCCGGATATCTTTTTCTGAAATCCGGATCCTGCCATTGTTTACGTCCCAGAACCGCATCAAAAGCTTTAACAGCGTAGATTTTCCAGATCCGCTGGCCCCATGAATTCCCACTATCTTTCCTTCCGGAAGCTCAATGGAATAGTCTTTCAGGATCTGTTCTTCCTCATAAGAGAAATCTACGTGTTCTGCCTCAGCACCGGTAAATCTTGTCTCTTCCTCTCCGCTGATTTCTTCGATCTGTGGTTCTTCTTCTAACAGAGAAAGCACTCGTTCTCCGCTTGCCAGTGTCTGATTCAGATTGTTTGAAAGATTGGAAAGAGCAACCACTGGTCCAAAAGAACCCATCATAGCAATCGTCGCGATCACCATCTCCTCATAATTTACATTTCCTTTTTGAAAATTCCAAAGCATAAAAAATAACATTCCGAAAGAAAACAAAAGGATAACCAGATTCGTAATGGATCCCTGAAATGCCTCCTGCCGGTTCAGTTTCTTCTGCATATGTCCCAGTTCCCTGGACCGTGCATCCATCTGCTGCATCCTTTTTTCTCCCTGCCCATACTGGATTGTTTCATCCAGTCCACGTAAAGAATCCAGGATAAAACTGTTCAGCTCTCCGAACGAATTGCGGAATGCCATCCCCTCTGCCGCACCTTTTCTTCCATTCCACAGAGAGATCACGGCACCAACCATCAGATATCCTGTCAGCGCGATCACACCCGCCGGTGCATACTGGGAACCGATAAAAAGTACCATGATCAAAGATGTCAGTACAGCAATGGCAATCGGAGAAATGGTATGTGCATAAAATACTTCCAGGAGTTCAATATCTGATGTGATAATCGAGATCAGATTTCCCTTGTCCCTTCCTTGAAGCTTGGCCGGACACAGCTTCCGCAGCTTAGCAAATACCTTATGACGGATGATTGCCAACAGCTTAAATGCAATGAAATGATTACAATACTGCTCTCCATAGTGAAGGATGCCCCGCAGTACTGCAAAGAGAATCAGCATCCCCGCCAGTTTTCCCAGAAGTCCCTTCAGCATTGCATATCCGGCAAGAATCGTCAGCGAGATCGCACACAGATATCCCACAACTCCCAGCAGAATGGCAAGGCACATCAGCGGAAGAAGCGGCTTTACAAGACCGATCAGCTGCCCCGTGATCACAATTCCTTTTCTTCTTTTCTTCTGCTCCATTACACTGCCACCGCCTTTCTGCCTGATATTTCATTCGCATGATCCTTCGGTTTTCCATATGCCTCAAGCGCACTCTGATACTGATATAGGTCCGCATAAGAGCCCCCCTTCTCCATCAGTTCTCTATGAGTTCCCGACTGGACCACCTGTCCATTCTGCAGCATATAAATCCGGTCAGATTCTACGACATTTGCCAGTCTGTGAGAAATCAGAAGAATCGTCCGTGTTCTGGCAAGCTCTCGGATCACTTCCATAATCATCTCTTCACTTTCCACGTCAATATTCGATGTTGCTTCATCAAAAATGTAAACAGGTGTATCATGCAGAAGCGCTCTTGCCAGTGCCAGTCTCTGACACTGTCCGCCGGAGAAATTGCTTCCCTTTTCCATTACTGCGATATCCAGGCCCTGCTGTTCTTTCAGAAATCCCAGAAGATTCACTTTTTCAAGCGCCGCACACATCTCTTCCTCCGTCGCATCTGCATTTCCCATGAGCAGGTTCTCTCTGACCGTTCCCTTAAACAGATAACTGTTATGACTTACCAGTGTCAGCTGCTCCATCAGACTATTATCTGAAATCTCCCGTAATTCTCTCTCCTGAATGGTAATGCTTCCTCTATATTTTTGATTTCTCCCCATCAGAATCCCGGCAATCGTACTTTTTCCACATCCGGAAGTCCCCACAAGGGAAATAAAGCTTCCTGCCTTTAATTCCATGGTAATCCCCTTCAGAATTTCGGATGTCTCATCAGAATAGGAGAAATGTACTCCCTCCAGACAGATGGACACTTCCTTATCTTCCAACACTTCTTTCTTTTCTTCCGGTTCCGGCAGATCCAGAAGTGCAATAATCTTGTCACTGGCCGCCATGCCGTTCATCGCAATATGAAAGAAAGAACCCAGTAATCTTAACGGGATAAAAAATTCAGAAGCCAGCAGAATGATCATCAGCGCACCTCCCAAAGTTACATTTCCTTTCAGGTACTCCGAAAGTGTCACAATCATTCCAACAGCAGCGCCGCCATAAGCGATGATATCCATTACACTGGTCGAATTCAGCTGCATGGTCAGTACCTTCATGGTAATCCGTCGAAACCTCTGGGATTCTTCGTCCATCTGGGCAGCCTTTTTCTCATCCGCCTGATAAATCTTCAGTGTTGTCAATCCCTGCAGATTCTCCAGGAAAGAATCTCCAAGCTCCGTATAGATTCCCCAGTACTGATTCAGAAGCCTCTTGGCAAATTTCTGCACCGCCACAATAGAAACCGGAATCAAAGGCACACAGACCAGAAGTACAATACTTGCCTTCAGATTCACAAATGCAAGAATGACAAATAATGTCAAGGGGGCAAGCAGGCTGTAAAAAAGCTGCGATAAATACCGTCCAAAATAAGTCTCCAGCTGTTCTACTCCCTCTGCTGCCATCTGAACGACCTCGGAAGTGGCCACATTTTCCCGGTAGGAAGCCCCCATTTTCAATAGTTTACTATATATTTTTTCACGCAGGATCCGTTTGACATCTACACTTGCTTCGTAAGACGCATAGGACGCCTGGCGGTCAAAGAGAAATCGAAGGATCATCGCCCCAAGGACCATAACACCATAAAATAAGATCTGCCTTTCTGTTACACTTCCCGATAATACCTGTTCCAGAAGCATAGAAACCACATAGATCATTACGACCTGGCACAAAAGAGCCAGCCATTTCCATATCACCTGAAATACAATATATTTCTTCGCATGAGACAATAATTTGATCAGCCTCGTTTTTATCATAATGTTTTCCTTTCTTTTTTCAGTTTTACTCTGCCGCCAGTTCTCCCGGTTTAATCGTCTTCACTCTTAAGAAGAAATACACCATATGGAAGATCCAGACTACCGCAATACAGATTCGTCCAACCGGCACATTCTTCATACAGAGAACCCCGATCAGCATCACTGCTGTGACCATTCCGACGATCCGCAGTTTTGTACTCATCTTCATGGCACGCTGCTTTACAAAGCTGTCCAGATGATTCTTATAAAGCTTCGTTCCGACAAACCAGTCATGCAGTTTCCTGGAACTTTTCGCAAAACAGAACACCGTTGCCATATAAAATGGGACCGTCGGAAGAATCGGAAGAAGAACACCTATCGTTCCCAGCCCCAGACACAAAAAGCCTAAAATGATCCATAGTAGTTTCAGCGGGTTTTGATTCATCATTATTATTATTTCCTTTCTTAT
>JALEKG010000101.1 GCA_022769185.1 Dorea sp.
TTATATAATACGCTGGACTGCATCCACTGGCAGGCGCTGGCAGATGGTAATAAGGAAACTTCGGAGCTGGTCATGGCACTGTCGCGCTATTACAGACTCTGCCTGAGTAAAGGTAAGGATATTATTCCGCTGCGGCAGGAATTAGAACATGTAAAGTGTTATTTGCTGATCCAGAATAAACGTTACGGGGACATTATTCATTATAAGATGACAGTGGAAGAAAAGTTTATGGATGTGAAGATTCCAAAACTGACACTGCAGCCTTTGATCGAAAATTCGATTTATCATGGGATCCGGATCAAGGAAAATATCAGTGGAACGGTATGTATCTGTGCAGAGAAAAAGGACGGAGACATATTGCTGAAAGTGATTGACAGCGGAAGAGGTATGGCAGAAGAGGCAATTGAGGAGATGAATAACTCGATATCTAATTATGATGAAGAATTTGGATATGGAGTGCGAAATGTAAATAGAAGAATAGAGCTGACATTTGGGAATAAGTATGGTCTACATTACTTGATTAATGAAAACGGAGGTGTAACTGTAGAGATTCTTCTTCCAGAGGAATATGACGAAGAGGCAGATTCTATTTTTGGAGGTAGAGGATATGTATAAAGTATTGATCGTAGATGATGAACGGATGATCCGGGAAGGAATGAAGAAAGTAATTTCGTGGAATGAGCTGGAGATTGACCGGGTGGAGACTGCAGATTCTGGTTTTGAGGCGCTGAGACTGATCCAGGCAGAGGTTCCGGATATTATGATCACAGATATCAGTATGCGGGAGATGACGGGACTGGAATTGATCGAGAAAGCACTGGAGATTGCACCGGATCTTCAGATTATTGTACTGACTGGATACGACAGCTTTGAATATGCCAGAGAGTGTCTGAGGCTTCGGGTTCAGGATTTCCTGTTAAAACCAATTGATGAAGATCTGTTAACCGATTGCATCCGCAAACAGGTAGGACAGATCAAAGAAGAAGAACAGCGGCGTGAAATGAACAGCATGCTGATCCGGACGGAAGGGATTACTGCGCAGATGGAACTGGAAAAGGTGATGCGTGATCTGGTACACGGACGCGAAAAGGAAAAAGCGCTTGATCTGGTTGAGAAAGAGTTTAATCTGCGAAGGGATATGAGTCTGATGGTTGCAGTCCTGCTTCCGAAGCAGGATATCGGAGTGGCCCAGCAGGACAGTGCTGTGCGGTTCCGGCAGATCATCAACATCTGTCTGGGCTTTCTTGACGCGAAAGGATATGGGATTACATTCGCAGACGATGAAGAAAGCCAGATTCTGATTGCGTTGTATGTACAGCAGTGTGGATCAGAGGGTGCCAATGTGATCCTGGATCTTCTGGAGATTTTAAAGGATGAATTCGGAGATGTGATCAAGGCTGCCATTGGAAACGAGGTGGCCGGATTTGAAAATATAGATACTTCTTATCAGGATGCAGTCTATCTGCTGCAGAACGATAAAATGGAGATTGACAAGATTCTCCAGACACAGAATGTACTCAAGCGCAGTCATATGTTCCAGGAGGTATACGAGGAATTAAAGAGCGCAATGTGCGCGAACGTCAGTGATTATCCTTATGTAATGCGAGTATTTGATGCATTCTGTATGGCGACAAGATCCTATAATTTGTCGGAGGGGTCTGTCCGCAAGTATTGTTTTGAATTGCTGGCAGATGTTCATTTTTCTTATGTAATGGCAGGCGGAACTGTGGAAGAGCAGAGCCTGGAAAATTTTGTGGGTTCATTAAATGGAGCTGATGGAGAAGTCAGCCTGGAACTTGGCAAACAGTATCTGATGAAAATGCTGGGCGGTGAGGAAAATGATGTTCATGAGATCGTTGGAAAAGCGAAACGCTATATTAACCAGCATCTGTCGGAAGACTTATCAGTGGGCAATATAGCGGAGATCCTTTTTGTTTCACCCAATTATTTCTCACGTTTGTTCAAGCGTGTGACCGGTCAGGGGTGTAATGAATATATCGTGAGAAAGCGGATGGAAAAGGCATGTGCACTATTGGAAACGACGAACTTTAATACTGGAAAAATCGCAGGCATGGTAGGATATAATGACACCAATTATTTTTCCATGACTTTTAAAAAGAATTGTGGCGTATCGCCTACTCATTATCGAAATAAAATACGAGGAAAAGAAAATTAAATTTTAGTATTTGATCAGAAGGAGAGCAGTAAGAATGACAAGAGAACAGGCAAGAGCAAAAGCGCATGAATTGGTTGGTAAAATGACACTGGAAGAAAAGGCTTCGCAGCTGAAGTTTGATGCTCCGGCGATCGAGCGGCTTGGAATTCCGGCGTATAACTGGTGGAATGAAGCACTGCACGGTGTGGCAAGAGCGGGTACAGCAACCGTATTCCCACAGGCAATTGCAATGGCGGCTATGTTTGACGATGATAAAATGAAAGAGATCGCAGATGTAATTGCTACAGAAGGACGTGCAAAATACAATGAATATTCAAAACAGGAAGACCGCGATATCTATAAGGGACTTACATTCTGGTCTCCAAATGTGAATATTTTCCGTGATCCAAGATGGGGAAGAGGCCATGAGACTTATGGGGAGGATCCGTATCTGACTTCCAGACTGGGTGTGAAGTTTGTAGAAGGTCTGCAGGGAGATGGAGAAGTCATGAAAGCAGCTGCCTGTGCAAAGCATTTTGCAGTACACAGCGGACCGGAAGCCTTGAGACATGAATTTGACGCGGTAGCGTCCAAAAAGGATATGTATGAGACTTATCTTCCGGCGTTCGAAGCATTAGTAAAAGAAGCTAAGGTAGAGTCTGTGATGGGTGCTTATAACCGGACAAACGGAGAACCATGCTGCGGAAGCCAGACATTACTTGTGGATATTTTAAGGAAGCAATG
This sequence comes from Dorea sp., assembly GCA_022769185.1. Taxonomy (GTDB): domain Bacteria; phylum Bacillota; class Clostridia; order Lachnospirales; family Lachnospiraceae; genus Dorea_A. Next base: position 2,900 of record JALEKG010000101.1, read on the forward strand.
GGGATTCGAAGGACATGTTGTGTCTGACTGCTGGGCAGTTCGTGATTTCCATGAGAATCATAAAGTAACGGGCAGACCGGAAGAATCTGTAGCAATGGCATTGAAAGCTGGCTGTGACTGTAACTGTGGATGCACGTATGAGTTTGTTGTGGCCAGTGCGAAAGAAGGGCTGATCAGTGAAGAAGATATTACGACTTCCTGCGAACGCTTATTTACAACCAGATATCTGCTTGGCCTGTTTGATGGCAGTGAATTTGATGAGATTCCGTATGAAGTAGTCGAATGTAAAGAGCATGTTGAGCTTGCGGTGGACGTTGCAAGAAAGAGTGCTGTTCTCCTGAAAAATGACGGTGTCCTTCCTCTTCAGAAAGAGAAGCTGAAAACGATAGGTGTTGTAGGACCAAATGCGAACAGCAGAGTTCCGTTATTCGGCAATTATTATGGAACTTCGTCCAGATATATTACTATTCTGGAGGGAATTCAGGATGAAGTCGGTGAAGATGTGCGTGTCCTTTATTCTGAAGGTTGTCATCTGTATAAAGACAGAGTCGAAGGTCTTGCATGGGAAGATGACCGTATCTCAGAAGCAGTTACCGTAGCAAATCACAGTGATGTGACCGTTGTAGTGGTAGGTCTTGATGAGACACTGGAAGGCGAAGAACTGGATCAGAGTAATGGTGTTGGCAGTGGTGATAAAGCAGATCTTCTGCTTCCGGAACCACAGCGCAGACTTTTAAAGGCAGTGGCTGATACAGGCAAACCTTTCGTTGTAATTCTGATGGCAGGAAGTTCCATTGATCTTTCCTTCGCAGAGGAACATGCAGCGGCTGTTCTGCAGGCATGGTATCCGGGGGCAAGGGGAGGAAAGGCAATTGCGGATCTCTTATTCGGCAATTGTTCCCCAAGCGGTAAGCTTCCGGTCACATTCTATAAAGACACCGATCATATGCCGGAATTTACGGATTATTCTATGAAAGGACGTACTTATCGTTATATGGAGGATGAGGCGTTATATCCGTTTGGCTACGGATTAACCTATGGAAAAGCAGAAGTGACAGAGGCGGTACTGAAAAATACTCCAGCAAAAGAATCCGATATCGAAGTTGCTGTTACAGTAAAAAATGAAAGTAACGTTGATATTGAGGAAGTCATTCAGCTCTATATCAAGGATCTGGATTCACCTCTTGCGGTCAAGAACTACAGTCTCTGCGGATTCAAGAGAATTGCGTTAAAAGCAGGAGAGGCCAGAACCATTGATATGACAGTGGATAACCGTGCTATGATGGTCGTAGATGAGAATGGAGAACGTTCAGTAGAAGGACGGAACTTTACATTATATGCAGGAATTTCACAGCCGGATGACGTGAGTGTGAGACTGACAGGAACAACGCCGGCAGTCATTCCATTTTCGATATAAGGCATAAAGAATAAATCATAAGGCAGGAATCATGATGAAGAAAAAACTGGGAATCATTTTTTTGACAGGAATATTATCAGTCGTTTTGTTGGCGGGGTGCGGTGCAGATCAGGAGGAACAGAGTTCCTCCGGGTCTGCGTCCGAACAGAGTACTTCAGAAGCTTCTAAAGAGAAGAGTACATCTTCTTCGTCAAAAGCGAATTTAGCTGTAAATCCAGAGGATGTGGCAAAAAAGCTGGAAAGCCAGGAAAATCCGAAATTTGACAAAGAGGACATCCGTGGGATTTCGGTGGTAGTAGACGGAGAGACGGTATATCAGATGAATTATACCCCCAGAGATGACAAAGAGAGCTACTTATACTGGGATATGGTAACCCCGTATGCTTCTACTGTTGTCGTGGATACAGAAGCAATGTATGAATTGTATGAGATGATTGCAGGGATGGATCTGACATCGGGATCTGAGGAAGCAAAAGATTCTGTTCAGGATATGGAAAACTGTGATACTTATATTACACTCAATTATTATGAACACAAGGACAGTGAAGAGCAGAAGGAAGAGCCGAACCGGACCGCAACATTGTTGATCGGAGAACAGAAAGACGGGAAATATTACTGTGAGTTGAAAGAGTATGGAGAGAAAGGATTATGGATCAGTGCAGATACGATTGATGCGATTCTGCAGCAGGAACCATATGATCTGATCTTGAAGATTCCTTATGTTGTAAACGTAACAACGGTTAAGAAAGTTAATATTTCCTATAAGGGAAAAGATTATACGATGACTTCGGATAATGGTACATACAAAATCAATGGAAAAAAAGTAGATGCCAGTGAATATCAAAGTCTGTATTCGGAACTGATGCAGCCAATGCTGGATGGGGAAATTGAAGAAGATTTCGGTCCGGAAAAAGGAAGGGAACCTTTGATCTCTATTCAATATATTCGAAATATGGATGGAGCAGAGGATTATGAGGTCAATATTTATTCTTGCGGGGATGATCAGTATACCGTAAGTGTGAATGGAGAGGAGAACTTTTTCCTTGTGGCAGAAGATGTAAAAACATTGGAGAAAGCATTACAGGATGCATTTTAGATATTATACACGAGCAAGGGTTAATGATAGGGAAGAGGGTACAGGCTCTCTTCCCTATCTATTTTGTAAAAGCATAATAGACTTTGATT
>JALEKG010000019.1 GCA_022769185.1 Dorea sp.
TCACTATCTACAAATGCCACAAAGTCTCCTCGTGCAATATCAAGTGCCCGATTTCTTGCCTGTCCACCCCCACAGTTGCTTTGATGGATTACAGTTATACGACTGTCAAGATTCTCCCATTTATCACAAATTTCTGGACAATGATCCGGTGAACCGTCATCTACAAGAATAATCTCAAGATTACTGTATGTCTGACCTACAATTGATTCTACACAACGATTTAAATATTTTTCAACTTTATAAACTGGTACAATTACACTAATTAACGGTTCCTTCATCTTTCATTTCCTTTTTGCAAATAATTCTCATTGAATTGCCTACTACCGTACAATTATCCGGAATATCTTTATTCACCACTGTTCCAGCCCCAATTTTTACGTTATTTCCAATGTGAATTCCGCCAATGACAATCGCGCCTGTACCAATGAAAACATTATCTCCAATGACAGGCACGTCGTTTCCATCAATCTTTTTACCACGTCCTACTGTAACATTTTGATGAACCAAAAAGTTTTTACCGATGCTTTTTGCATAAACAATCGTAGAATTCCCGTGACACACTAAGAAACCGCCACCTATTTTCTTGGAAACTACATCTACTGCAAAGTCTTCGGCCAGCTTATAAAACAACCTCACAACTTTTTGCAACCTTCTTGATTCAACCGAAACTCTTGTCAGGAAAATTCTTCTAAAAAGTTTAGACCTCACAAGTAATTTGTGCAAGCTCCATAATGTTTCATTTTCGCCCCAACGTCGCATATCGTCACTGACTGCTTGCTTTTCCTGCAATAAATGAAAAGCAATAAACGCCGGTATAGAACGCCAGATTGCCTCCAATCAATACTAATGTAGCAAGAGCAGAATATATAAGTAAAAATAAACCAATTACTTTACTCACCATTTCATAATTATTTTCTGCTCAAAATTTTGTAATATATCTCGTCACAGCTGTGCCCATGCCAAAATTTAGTAAAGATAAATAACTAATTACAGAATTTGATAGACTATACAGCCCATATTCGGATTGGCCAAGAATACTAAGCATTATAGGAGTATATAAAAGCGGAATTATACAACTAAACCCTAAATTAACATAAGATAAAAGCGCACCGGCTTTTAATTCATTTCTATCTTTCATAATTTCCTCCAGTTGTTACAGCCCAATTTTCAAAACATTTCTCACTTTTGCTGTAAAAACCGGTACTAAATTAAATACAGTATACCAAATTTTGTATTTCCAATTAAGTGTTAGTTCTCTCAGCTTCACTTTAGGTGTTTTATCTTTAAGCAACAAAATTTTTTTCTTGCAATGTACTGCTCCTGTCCACTAAGATAGCAGAAAGTACATTGCAAATGCCATATACAATCCAAGATAAACTGCTGGCGCGTAAGTTTAGCCAATTCGTCATATTTTTGCAGGTACTCCATCCGCTGAAAGCGTGCCTCCAAGCCATCCAACCAACGCAAGTTATATCCTACACCAATGATACTGGTGCTTCGTTGCAAATAGTGATAAAGTGGTGCTTCTACTGTTGCAAGGCTTTTTCCCTTATCAAATACTTTATATGTCCAAAAATCATCCTCGTTGCATTTCCCAACTACAAAATCAATTCCATTAACTATCTCACATCTGTAAAGCTTATTCCACACCGTCTGATAGACACCATCCTCTAAAACAAGCCGACGCAGAGCTTCTCTACGCTCAAGCAAAGGAGCCAACGCTTCTTTACGAATACGGAGCAGCTTCCCATCCTCTGCATCATATGATGTGGCACATTCTGCAACATCTGCGCCGGTTTCAATCATTGCTTGATGTAAGCACTCAAAAAGACTTTTTTCAATCCAATCATCACTATCAATAAAACCAATCAATTCTCCAGTTGCAACAGCAAGCTCCACATTTCTGGCATCGGACAAGCCTCCAATTTTTTTATGAATAACCTCAATTCGACGATCTTTATCTGCCCAGGCATCACACATGGCAGGGCAATGATCAGGGGAACCATCGTCAACCAGAATTATTTCCAGATTGCTATACGTCTGATTAATAATCGACTCCACACAGCGATCTAAATATTTTTCCACTTTGTAAACGGGTACAATTACACTAATTAGTTCATCCATTTTTCTATACATTAATCATATCTACTTTGCATATAAGCAGTAAATCGTTTTCAATGTACAAAAGACCTATATTCAATAATATTTTTTCTTATCAACGTTTTATCTGATATACTTAATCCCATAATTTTTTATCCTTCATAATTAATGTCATATTTTGTATCGAGACCTGTTACACGCTCATAAAAAGAATGGATAAGCATATAGACATTTGGAAATAAAGTTGCAAAAACCATCATTAATCTAAATTTCTTTTTAATCTTATAATTCGAGATGTTCAATATCACTTCTTTTCTCAAACTCTTCCTTGCTTGTCTTCTATATGGCTGAATTAATTCAGGATCTTTTTCTAAAGACATCGTCGCAATATTTATTAACTGCCGAATATAACGTTCCCTCAGAATTATATTTAATTCAGACTCTTTACACATACTTGTTTCTTTCAGCAAAGTTGTCATAACTTTACAAGGATCTTCTAGTTTATGTTTGCTGATTTTTGATGTTGCTGCAGAATTTTTTCTAATCATATAGTGATAAAAGCACTTATCCAAGTAAACTGACCTTTCGGACTTATTAAACAAATAATAGTTTAACAGCAAATCTTCATTTATCTTAATCGAAGTATCTAATGACACATCTTCCAATACTTCTATAACCAATGTTTTTTTAAACAGTTTATTCCATAAACCGGGCTCAACAAACTCACCTTTCAATAAATCCATTAATCCAGTTAAATGATCCTGTAAAACTATTTTCCCTGTTCCATAATACAAATCTATCCGATCTGGAAAAATCATTTGATAACCACAATGGGAAATATCGGCATGATAATCTAATGCGTTTTTCATCAACACTTCATACATATCTTCTTCTATTTCATCATCGCCATCTACAAAACCTATCCAATCTCCAGTAGCCTTTCTTATTCCATTTAATCTTGCGCAAAATACTCCCTGATTCTCTTGATGAACAACTATCAAATTAGAGTATTTTTGAGCATATGATGTGATAGTATCATATGTTTTATCTGTAGATCCATCATCTACAACCACAATTTCTATATTCTTGTATGTCTGATTCAAAACACTCTTTAAACAACGCGATATTTCGTTTTCTATGTTATAAGCCGGAATGATTACCGAAATTTTTTCATCTTTCATCACACAATATACCCAATACCTTTTTCTAACTCATCTTTCTGCCTCGTCCGTAATTCCATTGACACATTTCCCCCCAAAGTAAATTCCTTTCCATAACATGGAGCATCATTCATTTGTTTTTGCTCTTTCTCAATATACTGATCTAACGAAGAAATAATTCTTGCTGGAGAACCAACGGCAACTGAATTATCTGGAATATCATGTGTGACCGTACTATTTGCTCCAACCACCACATTATTTCCTATATGAACACCCGGCAACACAACGGATTCCGCTCCGATAAAAACATTATCCCCAATCGTTACTCTACCGATTTTGGTATAACCTAAAAATTTCTTTGTGCTGGCATCATGACACAATATATGCACCCGCGGAGCCATTGTAACATTGTTACCAATTTCAATTAACCAACAATGCGATGGGTCAAGAATAACTCCATTTAATCGGCCAAAATTTTTTCCCACTTTCATTCCCATCTTAACTAATTTTTCTGTAGTATACTCTCCACGTAACCGATAAACAAACTCTTTCAAATAATTCATTTCTTTTCCTCACATTGACAGCATCATATCTTCAACAGCCTGAACAGTTTTTTCTGTATTAAAATAGTTTCCACGCTCAATGGCCTTTTGTGTATAATAATCCAATCTGTTTTTGTTATCAAGCAAATTTTTAATTGCTTCATATAGATCATTATCATTATTTTGAGTTACTATTCCGTATTCATTTTCTTCTCCCAGCATTTCTCTCATACCGGAAACCTCAACTGTGCACACTGGGACTCCTAAAATCAATGCCTCTGTAGTAGCAGTAGAAAAACCTTCCGCATGACTGGCACAAACAAACAAATCACATTTACTAACGTATTTGTAAGGGTTTGTTTGATACCCAAGTAAAGTAACGTTGTCCTCCATTCGATTATCTAAAACATATTTCTGTAGGGCAGCTCGTTCAGGACCTTCTCCCAAAATATAAATGTGAACAGGATAATTCTCATCAAGTAATTTTTTCCCGATACGTAAAATCCTATCAAATCCTTTACTCTTCAACAATTTTCCCACCCCTATAATTTTAGTTTTATTAGGTAAGAAAACAACATCCGTAACATCCTCTTGTGATTTTTGACGAATTATTCCACTTTCATTCGTATTATAAAGCACTTCATAAGATGCGGGAATCTGCAGCGCATTTTGAAAGTCTTTCTCTACCGTTTTCGAAACGCAAATAATTTTGTTAAATTTCCGATAACAGTCTTTTGCCTCTCGAATACTCCGGAAAGATGCTGAAGCCTTTTCATCCGTATGTTGTTCAATATGAATCCATGAAACCAGCTTAACCGTTGGATCAGAACACCCACTAATAACTCTGGCACAAGGTCCTTCCAGGTATGCCACTTCAATATCATAATGATCTTTAATAATCAAGTGATGCAACATTTGGGGAGATATTAATTTCATAATATGGGAATTCCCCGGAACCATCTTTTTGAGCCATGTTTTGTAATGAATATCTTTGCTAAGAAACTGGCGGTTCTCGCCGCAATCAAACAAAGTCATTACTGTGATATCAAATTTTGAATGATCCATATGATTAACCAAATTGACAAGAACCTTTTCAGCTCCACCTTGCCCAAGATCATGAATCAAAAAGAGAACTTTCTTCATCTGTTCACCACCTAACACAACTGTCTATATGTAATTTCTTATCTTTTTAGTTTTTGAATAAACCTAACAACCCAATATAAACATCCATAATCAATCAAATCATAAACGCAGAACCGATAAAATTTACTAATAAAAGTTAGATTATGTTTTTCAAAAAACAGAAAAATTGAGGGATTCCTTAACCTTTTCCGCAATCTCCAAAATTTCATATTTTTCTTTGAATACTTCAATGCTGTAGCCTGTTCATCATTCTTCCAACTAAATTCCCCATAATGATGTGCTATTGCACAATATTCTTCAAAACATATAAATATATTTCCTTGTATATTTTGAGTTGTATTGTTTAAAACAATTTTCGAAAATTCCTTTTGGACTACATCTGTATTTCTAAATGGACAAGCTAATTCATTAAGTTGCTTAATTGAAAAAGATATAGTAGAATAATCGTCCAACATCTTTTTAATTAGCAAATTTTTCTTTTGTGCCCCAAATCCTAAACCTGTATTTAACTGATTGTGATTTTGGAAAAACATAAACACCTTGTACTGGGTCAAATACTCAAGTGACTTATACAATTCAACATCTGTATCAAGGTATATTCCTCCATACTCATAAACAACTTGTAAACGCACAACATCACTTACAAACGCCCACTTTTGATTATTATATGCATCGCTTAAAAATGAATTGCTACACAGTTTCGTATTGCTCTCATTCCATTCTATTATTTTATAGTCTGGCATAAAATGCTTCCAAGATTCCAGACATTTATAAAATACCTCTGGCTTCTCACTTTTTCCATACCAGCAATAATGTATTATTTTAGGAATTTTTTCTTCTTTTAAAACCATGTTCAAGTTCCCTTTCATGGATTTCTAAAAAACAAATGTTTAATACATCGACAAATACCGAGTACTCTATGTTTAAGAACAAACAGGCATCGTCTGTTTTTAAACAGCAAAACATCTTTCTTCATGTAATCTGGATAATCCTCATCTTTCAAAACTCCAAACATAGGATCCTTCATATGTTCTTTCATTATCTTATTTAATGGTTTAATAGGCTTAAATTCTTGCAAGTATACCTCGCACATCTCGATGAAATATGCTTCAGCGAACTTCTTTCCAAAATCAGTCTTCTTTCCGTGCTTTTTTAGTAACCACTTATCCATATTCTTCCATGCTTGCATCCATGTTTCATATCTATCAATAATCGATTTATCTAGATTATGAACTGTAGAATTTTTATGAACTCGGTATATATACATAGGTTTACTATAGAATGACATACTCTCGCTCAAATATTCTGCAGTAACCTTAAAAATCTCATCCTCGTTGTATGTCAGTCCAACAGGAAATTCAATTTCTTTTAATTTTAGAAATTCTCTTCTAAAGAACAAGCAACCCAAATGCCTTTTTTGATGTTTCCATATAGCTTGATTTCCACCACCTTCGATAAATTGGTTCTTGTCTTGATTTATTACAAGACTTCTGTCTCCCATTATTTCATTTGCATTATAATGCTGAAATCCCACTATATCATAATTTTCTGATAATATATCAATGACATCATCATCGAAAAAGTTCTTTTCCCACATATCATCTGCATCACAAAAAACTATGTAAGTATCATCAGATAATAAAATTCCTTTATTTCTTGCTACTGATACTCCTGCATTAGGTTGGTGTATTACCTGTATATTTGGAAATTTTATAGCTAAATTATCGCATATTACAACAGATTCATCTGTTGAACCATCATCTACAAGAATAATATTATCTACCATTCTAGGCTGGCTCATAATAGAATCAATTGCTTCTTCTAGATATTTACTACCATTGTAAATCGGAACTACAACTGATACAGTCATTTTATCCATCGAAACCACTCACTTCATTTTTCTTTCCTTTAATGATTTATGTTAGCTTTTTTCTTGACCACTTCTGTCATCAGCCATCCCACAGGCGTACACAAAACAGTTAGAAACTTCCTGGGTGACTCCTGAATATAATATTTATTTTTAGCAATCTGACTGCTCGAACAATAATGAATACAATCTTTAACCAATCTCTTTTTACTGCTGGGATATTGCATTGCAACTTTTCGCAGGAAAGCAAAACCATTCGGATTCTTCAAATATTGATTCCACATTGTTCCAGTTGATCCATCTGGCTGATATTCCACTTCACATATAATATCATTCAGAACAAATAGCTTATATTTTTGATCAACTAAAGTGTATTTATAAACTAATCCCACATACTTTTCTCCAGGAAAGACTGGGTACGGTGGCACACTATTGATAACATCTGTGCGATAGATAAGTTTCTTATCCCCTGCTCCACCAGCAGCATAATAACCACCCAAAGTAGTCTCTACCATATTATCTGGAAAGCCTTTTCCTATAATATTTCCATTAAAGTCTGCATCTAAGGCTATGATTCCAGCGTATCCTTTATGTCGAACCTGTTCCCAAGTTCTTTTTATCTTGCCTATAGCTTCAGGAGCCATTTTATCATCAGAATCAATACAAACATTTAATTCCGTATGAATATTCTCATAGGCAGTATTATGAGCCGTATGCATCCCACCGTTTTCTTTATAAATATATTGAATTTCAAATCCACTTTCTTTTTTTTGCCAGCTCTTTACCAAATCTGCCGTGTTATCCGTAGAGCCATCATCCACAATTAACCAAACGAAATCTTTACATTCTTGCTTGCATAAGCTCTCATAAGTACGCGGTAACGTTCTTGCGCGGTTATAGGCTGGCGTAAAAACTGTAAGTAACGCCATAATCTACTCCTCTGCGTTCTGAAGATAAAATTTTTCTATTTTCTTTGCAGCTATTGGAATATCATAACCTGCTTTTTTAATCTCATCAATATGATTTTTTCTACTACGATAACAAAGCTGCAAAACACTTTCTGACCATTGTACGGGGGAATCATCTAACCTTTTTCTAGATACTAATCCATTCGTTACAATGCATTCTTCCGATACATGATCAGATATAACACAATGCATCCCAGATGCTTGTGCTTCAATCATTGTAACAGGCAACCCTTCATACAACGAAGGAAACACAAAAACATTCATTGCCTGCATCAATCTACTGACATCTGATCGAACTCCAGTAAATATAACATGGTCTTGTATCCCCAAATTATTTACTTTTTCACGAATCGAAGGTAAGCCATCTCCACCACCAACAAGAAGGAGTTGCGCCTTTGACTCTTTTTTTAATATTTCCTGAAAGATTTCTAACAAAAATGAATGGTTTTTAGCCGGCGTAAAATTTCCAACATGACCAATAACAATACTATCATTCAGCCCCAGTTCATTGCGAACCTGCTCTGCAACAACAGGTGAATACAGATATTTCTCCGTGTCTATCGCATTTCTCACAATCTTATAATTGCAACCAGAAAACATCCAATCACCAGCCTGCTTGCCACAAGCAAATAAATGAGTCGCATACCGAGGAATTTGTTTCATATAATGAAGTTTAATAGGATACTTCAAATTTTTCACAGCACTACTCGAATGGCAGTGTGCGATACGAATTGGCACTCCACATTCTTTCGCACATTGAAGTGCAACGGAACTCAAACAATCCTGATGGACATGAACAATTTTATACTCCGAATGTCCTCGAAAAAACCGCCTTAATTCTTCACGATATAACCTACTCCATGGGACAAGTCGAGAAATATGGTAAATCTTCCCTCCAAGTTCCCGAATTTCCTGATCATAATCTGCTTCGAAATCCCGATGAACCAAAAAATCAAATTGAACTTTATTACGATCAATTTGACGATAATAATTCATCAACATCGTTTCTAGCCCACCACGCCCCATATATGTTACTACATGTAAAACTCTTACTGACATCTTTTCTCCTACTCTACACTAAAGTCCATGCAAAATGCATTTGGAAATAGAAAAATCCAAGATAGGCAATTATCATCACCACTCTGACAAACCTTGCTGAATCTTTTGTAAAAATATGGTTTATTAACCACGGTAATAAAATATAACTATATAGAGATGTATATATTGGAAGACGTCCTATATATATTCCTGAGGATACAGCTGAAACCGCATATATTCCCGCAGTTATTAAAGAACAATTGACACAAATATTAATAACTGGGTCATTCTCCTCATCAATATATTTTTTTCCTAATATCGATAATATTGCTGGCATTGAATATACTAACACTCTTATAATATTCGTACCATTGTCATTCGTCCACAGTTCATTAGTCACCAAGTCACTATATTGTGTATCTGCCAACATATCATTCAAAATAGGTGTTAATTGATCCACAAATATAATTCCAATTACCGCACACGCAATAATCAAAATACTCTTACTGTTCAATGCTCGACCTTGTACTATAAAAATTACGGGAATCATGATTAAAGCTGATGCATGAATAGTTGACACTAATAAAATAACGCAAATTGCCGGAACATACTTCTTTTTTATTATCAAGCCAAAGCAAGCAAAGATTGCCGTTGCAGCAATAAATTGTCTTATACCATTATGCATCCAAGATAAATAATCGGATGAAACAATAAATAAAAAGATACTTGTCCATAAATCTTCCGAATATTTGCGATAAACAACCACCAAACAAGTCATTTGAAAAATAGCAACTATAAGGAAAAAAATCCACTTAGAATTACCAAAAACCATCTTAAATAATACTAAAAGAACTGAAAAGCCTTTATCTTTAGAATTATCGGCCAAATACTCCGGAATCTGTCCAATTGTACTTGGAACCAAGTCATACATTCTCGAATATGCTGGAGTATCGCCAAAATTACTTCTAAATCCTGCCCAAAGAATATAAGGCAACACAAATAAAGCCGAAGCAACTGGGGACCAACGCACCTCTTTTTTCCCCATAACTATTTCTTGTTGTTTTGGAATGCCCAAAGTAAAAAATAGTCCCCCTGTAAACATCCATATCAACAACCACCAGTAATTTGTAAGTGTCATTATTTCCCTCATTTCTATCTTTTCTTAAAACTTACTTATTCTTTATAATTTCTTTAATCGTCTTGGCCACAACATTTTTCTTATCGAATTCTTGTTCCATCTTTCTGCGACCGCATCTGCCCATTTTTTCTCTTTCCTGTCTGCTTAGATCCATGAACTTCCGCATCTTTAAAAGTAGATCTTCTGTATCCTGCACTTTGCACAGGAATCCGCTCTTCTCATCCTCCACAGCTTCTCTGCATCCCGGAATATCGCTGGTGATCAATGGCCTGCCAGTTGCTGCTGCCTCCAGAAGGACATTGGACATGCCTTCATGATAGCTTGGAAGTACGACACAGTCTGCTTTCGCATAATATGGTCTTGGATCTTCCTGGAAGCCATGGAATACTGCGATTCCATCCTCCACGAGTTTTTCTGTCATCTCTTTGTATTCATCTTCAAAGAACCCGACCAGATCCAGCACCACTTTTTCACCGTATTCTTCATGTAGTTTCCGGATTGCACCGAATAACTCGTCCATTCCTTTTTCTTTCATAATACGCCCCAGGTACAGGAAATGCACGGCATCATTTTCAGGATATGGCTGATATTCATAATAGTCCAGATTAATTCCTGCGCCCCGGAGAACGCATTTTTGTGTTTCTGAAATGATGTTCTTGTCTGTGAAAACTTTTGCGTTTCTTTCATTTTCAAAAAAGACTGTCTTCGCATCTTTTAATGCAATTTTATACATCCATGTGACGATCTGTGCAAGCCCTGCCTTCTGGAACGCCGTTCCAAGGCCTTGTACATTCACGCAATATGGAATATGAAGCCTTCTGCACGCGTATCCGGCATATACATTTGGCTTGATCGAATAAGTAATCACCAGATCCGGTTTTTCTGTTTTCAATATTTTAACATATTTCCGATATAACTGAAAGTCCGTAGTAGGATTCATCCCTCTGCGGTCTACGGCTGTCTCGATCATCCGACATCCCATAGAAGCGAAATCATCTTCGTGACCTACAAAAGGCGTACTGATGGCTACCTCGCCATCCTTCATCAGTTCCTGGATCAGTTCTCTCCGGAACTGCCACAGCATATAAGAATGATTGGTTATTACTAGTGTCTTTTTCATCGCTATCCCTTTATCTCATCATGATCGTTTCTTTTTCTTCATCGCGCCGGTTCCGCCTTCTACCACGCCATCACTTCGAAGTACAGAGAAGATGGTTCCGAAGAAGCAGCGAATGTCCATAAGCGGTCCCATTTTCCGGACGTAATCGCCATCCAGCTTTGCCTTATACTCGATTTCCAGCTCGTCACGTCCGTTGATCTGCGCCCAGCCGGTCAGTCCCGGCTTTACATCATTTGCCCCATATTGATCCCGCTCAGCGATCAGATCATCCTGATTCCAGAGTGCAGGTCTTGGGCCAATGACTGCCATATCTCCTTTGACGATATTCCAAAGCTGTGGGAGTTCGTCAAGAGAAGTTTTCCGCAGGAAATGTCCGACCTTTGTGATGTATTGCTCCGGATTTTCCAGCAGATGGGTCGGCTGATCATGTGGAGTATCTACTTTCATAGAGCGGAACTTATACAATTGAAAATAAGTTTTATGTATCCCGATTCGTTTCTGACTGAAGAATACGGGCGCTTTGATCCCATCTTCTGCCTTGATTGCAAGGATGATTCCCAGATAGACCGGGGACAATACAACCAGGCCAATGCCACCCAGGATCCGGTCTATGATATTTTTCATTTTCATATATTGCACCCGGCCTGCGGATGCTGTACGAGACTGTTTCATAACGCTTCTACTCTTTCCATTAGATAAGGCAGAAGTCTTCATACCCTTCTGCCCCCTTGTTCTTATGCAATCATATTTTCACAACTATAGTTTCGGATGATAAGTCGGAACAACGCTTTCTACGATCAGACGCATGTCATCCGTCTCATGCTCTGCCGCATGCTCCAGCACGTAAAGTGCATAAGACAGTTTATCCTCATCCACATCGATCGGATGTCCGATATGGATCAGTTTATTCGGCGTATCCGTCATTCCTTCTTCATCCATCAGGAGCTCTTCATATAACTTTTCTCCCGGACGGAGTCCTGTAAACTCTATCTCAATGTCCTGCCCCAGTTTCAGTCCGGACAGGCGGATCATGTTCTTGGCCAGATCCAGGATCTTCACCGGCTCACCCATATCCAGAACGAAGATCTCTCCTCCCTGGGCGTATGCGCCTGCCTGAAGTACCAGTGAGACCGCTTCCGGGATCGTCATAAAGTATCGGATGATATCCGGATGTGTGACTGTAACCGGTCCGCCTTCTGCGATCTGCTTCTTGAACAGCGGGATAACGCTTCCGTTACTTCCCAGCACATTTCCGAATCGTACTGCAACAAACTCTGTCTCTGACATCTTATTATAGGTCTGGATGATCATCTCGCAGATCCGCTTGGATGCCCCCATGATGTTCGTCGGATTGACTGCTTTATCTGTAGAGATCATGACGAATCGCTTTGCATGGAAACGGTCTGCCATCATGACCATCTTATAGGTTCCAAGTACGTTATTCTTAATCGCCTCATTCGGACTATCCTCCATCAGTGGCACATGCTTATGTGCAGCCGCATGGTAGATGATCTCCGGGTGATATTGTTCGAAGATACTTTCAATTCGGTTCTCATCTCTTACAGAGCCGATCAGAACCACCAGGTTCAGCTCCGGATGCTTCCTCTTCAGTTCCTGCTGAATCTCATACGCATTATTCTCATAGATATCGAAGATGATCAGCTGCTTTGGCCTGTGCTCTGCAATCTGTCTGCACAGCTCGCTTCCAATGGAACCGCCGCCTCCGGTAACCATAATAACTTTCCCTGCGACATAACCCATAACTTCATCCAGATTCACTTGAATCTCTTCTCTTCCAAGCAGATCATTAATATTGACCGGGCGAAGCTTACTTGCCCTTACCTCGCCATTGACCAGCTGGTACACTCCCGGAATGATCATCAATTCACAATCCGTCTCCTTGCAGATATCCAGGATTGGCCGGAGAGCCGTGGATCCTGCAGAAGGAATCGTAATAATAATCTGCTGGATATTATAGCGCTTTACATTTCTTTGAATGCTATTCCGGTCCCCTACAATACGGATACCCTTGATATATTTTCCCTGTTTCTTCGGATCATCATCGATAATGCAGATTACCTGCTGATTCAGATACTTACTGTTCTGGATCTCTCCGATCAGGCTTCTTCCTGCTTCTCCTCCGCCAACGATCATCACACGCTTGCGCTTCCTCCACGGGAACGCCCGGTTCTGCCTGCGCAGCCGTACCATACGGTAGGAGAATCTGCTGCCGCCGATCAGAATCATCAGATAGATCGTATCCAGGATATACCAGCTCCTCGGCATGACATTCCACGTCACCGATACAATACACACCTTGCAAAGACCTGACAGCAGACATGCCAAGATAATGCTAAAAACTTCTTCTATTCCGGCATATTCCCACAAACTACTGTAAATACGAAATACCGTAAAGATAATCAGCGTAAAAGCAATA
>JALEKG010000129.1 GCA_022769185.1 Dorea sp.
GATTACGGGTTTCCGCTGATTTTGCAAAAGCTTTGGCTATGGGAGCAGATGCCATCGCAGTTGCAAGTTCTGCACTGATTGCAGCAGCCTGCCAGCAATATCGAATCTGCGGCAGTGGAAACTGTCCGGTCGGAATTGCCACACAGAATCCGGAGCTGAGAGAACGACTGAAAGTAGACGCTGCGGCCCAGCGTGTGGCTAACTTTTTGAACGTTTCTCTGAATGAACTTCGAACCTTCGCCAGAGTCACCGGAAATCGTTCGGTTCACGGATTATCTCTGAACAATCTTGTCACAACTGATAGAGATATTGCCGAATACACGGAAATCCGCCATGTGGGTCAGGCCACGAATTATGTCATTCCAACATCTGACAATCTTAAGTCCAGCTAAGAAATGTCAATAGGTAAGAGAAAAAATGTTAATAAATCTTTTTCAAGCAGTTGATGTAAAAAAGGGTAACTTTAATAAACCCATTGCTATGGATTTTTAAAATTTGATTCAAATCTCCATTAGGCAGCGATGTTCACTAATCCTAGGTGTTCTGCTGCATAACGTTCACAGTGTTTTTCCGGTGTAATGAGCTCGAAAGGCTTATTATCCCGGAGCATAGCGAAAATGATGTTGCATATTTTATGCATAACGGCTCCAACAGCAACAATCTTTTTCTTGTTGGTACATTTACGAATGTAATAATCATAAATGACCGGGTTTATGGGTGCTTTTGTTCCTTTATCCATTTTCAGGTTGTTTATGGCAATCATATGTAAGATACGCCTGGCAAGACTGGAGCCACGTTTGGACATGTGGACTCTGTCTCCCTTGAACTTGCCGGAATCATTTACACCGGGATCCAGCCCAAAGTAAGCATAGAGCTTCTTAGGTGAAGGGAACAGGTCAAAGGACCCCATTTCCGCGATCAGGACAACGGCGCTTAAAAAGCCGACTCCGTGTAGGGATTGGATAAGGGAGATGCGGTCATAGTGCTGTGTTCCTTCCAGTTTATCAACAGCCTTATGCAGTTCTTCAAGTATACTATCCAGATTCGCCTGGTATTCCCGGTAGATTTTAATATACATGCGGATACGGAGCGCATTGCTGGGAAGTGCACGTCCGAAAACAGTGGCATCCTTTGCAGCGGTGCATATAGCATCATACTTGGCAAGTGCATACTTTTCCCCAAAGCGTGCCGTGCTGCGGATGGTTTCCACAAGCTCGTCTTTTGGGGCGGCAAGCATGTCCGCGGCAAGGGGGTAGGTTTCCAGAAGCTTTAAGGATGTCTGTGTTGTGACCTTGCTGAACACGTTCAGGTATGCAGGGAAGGACACTTTGAGTTCTGCATTAAGCTTCAATACGACGGCGGACTGCAGATCCTTGAAATAATAGTAGTCACGCACGAGATTGCGCAGGTCAATGATAGCATCATCTGGGACAATGGAAGTCTTAAGGGAGGCATCCTGACCGACTTTAGCCGCTTTTTTTGAATCAAATTTATCATTATGCAATTTCCTAACGTTCATATTTGTGCTATTCTTAGTAATGATAGGATTAATGACGGAGCAGTCAAAACCCTTATCACGAAGGAAGCACAGGAG
>JALEKG010000040.1 GCA_022769185.1 Dorea sp.
TAATAAAAATATATTCTGCTTATTTAAAACAGGCGGCTGAAATGGCGAATGAAAGGAAAAAATATAAATATCTCATGCCATATCTTAAGAAGATATCTAAATGTGATGGAGGAAAAGCCGTAGCAGAAGATATTGCGGCTACATGGAGACGAGAATACAAACGTAGAACTGCAATGATGGATGAACTACGAAAGGCAGGTTTTTAATGCAACAGAGCTCACGGAAAATGAGCGGGGGATACCGGGGCATATCTGGCATGGCACATGACACGCGGGGATATGGAGGAACACAAATGAAGAGTGCATATAGAAAAGATATACTTCAGACGATAAAAAAAGGGCGGAAAAGATTTGTGGCTCTTATGATTATTACGGTGCTGGGAGTTACCATGTTTTCGGGCTTACAGGCGGCGTGCGGGGATCTGAGAAAATCGGCTGACCGTTTTTTTGATCAGCAGCATTTGTATGATCTATCGGTCGTTTCTACTTTGGGATTAACGCAGGAAGATGTAGATGCGTTGGAGAAACTGGAAGAGGTAGAGGTGGCAGAAGGAATCTACAGTGAGACTGTGCAGGCGCATGTCGGCGGTAAGAATCTGAGTATTCAGCTTCAGACACTTAGTGAAGAAGGTATGAATGAACCCTATATTTTGGAAGGACATTTACCGGAAAAAGCGGATGAGGCAGTGGTGACCCAGAAATTTCTGGACGATAGTGGGGCTGAATTGGGAGATCGGTTTGCAATTGAAGAAACTTTGGAGGAAGGGGACAAGGACACGGATCCGGAGGAGCCTACGTTTGCAAATACGGAATTTACGATCTGCGGTATCATAGTAGATGTATCGGATGTAGATAATCCGGCAGGAGCTACCTCTTTTAGAAGTGGGACAACAAAGAATACGACGGTATATATTCTTCCAGAAGCAGCAGATTACGATATTTACACAGGTATCTATATTACACTGAAAGATGCAGAGGAGATGTTCTGCTATGGAACAGAGTATGAAGATTATGTTGCATGCGTGAAAGAGAAAATTGAGGACGAGATTAAGGCTCAGCGTGAAAAAGCGCGGTACAATGAGGTGATTGGGGAAGCTTATGAAGAACTGGCAGATGCCGAGAAAGAAGTCATGGAAGAACTGACAGATGCCAGGCAGGCATTGCTGGATGGCGAACAGGAACTGAGAGAGAAACTGTCGGATGCTGAGAAAGAGCTGCGAGATGGCGAACAGGAGATTGAAGATGGCTGGAAACAGTTGAAAGAAGGAGAAGCAGAGCTGAGCCGCCAGGCAAAGGAAGCGGAAGTGGCATTTGAGGACGCCAGAAAGCAGCTGGCAGCTGGGAAAACGGAACTGGAAGAGAACAGAACTGCTCTTTTACAGGCACTGGCACAGATTGAAGACGGTGAACGAAAGATTCAGGCTGGAAGAGATGAACTTGCTGCACAGGAAGATTTGGTATATGCACAGATTGAGACAGGTGAAAAACAGCTGGAAGAAGCGATGGCGCAGGCACAGGAAAGTGCGGATTCTGCAAATGCACAGGCAGAACGTTTTGCCATTTTGTTTGGAGAGAGATGGCCGGAAAATGAATGGAATGCTGCAAAAGAGTCACTGAGGGGGACTTTGGTTTATTTGATGTGGCAGGCGGAAAATCTGGATGAAGAAACGGTAGAGAAGCTGGCTTCGGAAGCAGCGGAATCGGATCAGGCACTGGGAATGCTGACAGTCTCAGTTTATGTGGCAGCAGAGAGCAGGATTGCAGAGATTGATATGGAAATCAATGAATTACAGAATTCATCATCAGAAACTGTTTTAGAAGGAGAGGATGAGTCAGGAGGAGAGGCTGGATCACAGATTGCAGCGCTGGAGGAAGAAAAAGAGCAGTTGAAGACCGCAGAGTCTGCAGTACCGCAGCTTGCGGTCGGGGCAGCTTCGGGAGAAGCCATGGTTCAGGTGCTGGGAGAGAAGCAGCAGGCACTAAAAGAACAAAGGGCTCAGGCAGATGCAGAATTTGCTGCGGCAAGACAATCACTGGATGCATCGGCTTCTGAATTGTCTCAGAATCGTGCGCAGGTGGAAGATGGACTCCTGCAGATAGAGAATGGAATTCAGACTCTGAAAGACAGTGAAGCTGAGCTGAATCGTCAGGAAGAAAGTGCAAATGTGCAGATTGCAGATGGCCGTGCAGAGATTGAGGCGAATCGGAAGAAACTAGAAGATGCTGCAAAAGTAATCGCTGACGGCTGGCAAGAATATGAAGACGGAAAACGAGAAGGAGAAAAAGAGATTTCCGATGGCTGGGAGGAATATGAGGATGGAAAACAGGAAGCGGATGAGAAACTGGCAGATGCCCGTGCTGAAATCGAAGAGATCGATATGGCAACCTGGTATGTGGAAGATCGTAGTTCATTAAGCGGATATGCGAACATCCGTAGTGATGCAGATTCCATTGATGCCATAGGAACTGTATTCCCAATCGTATTTTTTATCGTGGCTATTCTAATCAGTCTTACAACGATTACGAGAATGGTAGAAGAAGATCGTAGTTTAATCGGTACCTATAAAGCCTTGGGATTTACATATGCGGAGACGCGGAAAAAATATATCATTTACGCCCTTTCGGCAAGTCTGGCAGGCAGTCTGATTGGAACAATATTTGCATTTGTAGTTCTGCCGGAAATTATTTTCATTATTTTCCGGGTCATGTATCTGCTCCCGTGGTATGATTTGCATTTTATTCCGGTACAGGGACTTCTGGGACCATGTATTTTTATACTTGGAATCGTCACCGCAACAGCTTTATCATGTCGCAAGGAGCTGAATCGCGTGCCCGCGGTACTGATGCGGCCGAAAGCACCACGTGCCGGAAGCAGGGTACTTTTGGAACGGATGAAACCAGTATGGAACAGGCTGTCTTTCTTGAACAAGGTAACGGCAAGAAATCTGTTCCGATATAAAAAACGTCTTTTGATGACCATTTTCGGAATTGCAGGATGTATGGCACTTCTCTTATTTGGATTTGCAATTAAAGATTCGGTGACAGATCTGATGCCGCGACAATATGAACAGACTTTTAACTATGATCTCATGGTAGTGTCTAATACGGAAGATCATCTGGAGATTCTTGCTGATCTGGATAAGGACCAGAATATTGCAGATTATCTGGACGTTGAGATTACTTCTGCTGACCTTCAGATAGCTGATGGAGAAAAAGCAAGTGTACAGCTGATTATTGTACCGGAAGGGAAAGATCTGTCAGAATACATACATATGAAAGATCTGGACGGAAATGAGTTGACGCTTCAGGACGGAGACGTTTATATTACGCAGAATGCCGGCAGTGTACTTGGATTTGAAAACGGAGATCAGATCACTATGCAGCTTCTGGATTTGCAGGAGGCAGAGATTCCAGTGACAGAGCTTGTACAGAACTATCTGGGAAATTATGTGTATATGACAAGCGCTACATTTGAAGAATATTATGATGTGTATGAGGCGAATGGTGCGTTACTGCACTTTTCGGATCAGTGTAGGGATCAGGTGTCCTGGGCAGATGAATTTTCTGAGCGTGATGGTGTGCTGAGCTGTGTGAGTACACAGGAACTGAAGGACCAGTTCTCTACAGCATTTGTCCTGATTAATTTGATCGTGTATGTGGTAATTATAATGTCAGCAGCACTGGCATTTGTGGTACTTTTCACTTTATCAACGACCAATATTTCGGAAAGAGAAAGGGAGCTTGCAACAATCAAAGTGCTTGGCTTTTTCGATAATGAAGTGCATCTTTATGTAAATAAAGAAACGCTGATATTGACTTTGATTGGAATTGTATTGGGAGTTCCGTTGGGAACTGTGTTTGCGCAGACGCTGACGGTAATATTAAATCTTCCGTCCATTTATCTGGCAGTTTCTCTTCATCCGGTCAGCTATCTGATTGCGGCCGGGCTATCCTTCGGATTTGCGCTGATCGTCAATTTGATTATGAACCGGTCAGTGAATGCGATTGATCCGGTGGAGGCTTTGAAGAGTATTGAGTAACTGAAAAGAGAACAGAAAAAGGCTGTACATGGATGAAGTTTGAATGTAAAATAGTCTTATAAATGAAAAGGAGGGCGTAAGAAATGCCACATATCAATATTAAATTATATCCGGGGAAAAGTGAAGAAATGAAAGAGAGACTTGCGAAGGCTGTGAGAAAAGCTATGGTTGAGGAATCCGGAGTCTGGAAAGAAAGTGATATTTCGGTTTCTATGGAGGAGTATGGACCGGACGAATTTGAAAAAGCAGCAAAGGCGAGCTTTAAAAAAGAAGAACTTATGCTGGATTCCGATTATGTGAATTTTAGATAACATAGTGTAAGATGAATTAGAAATGAAACAATTGATATGAAAAATCGGTGAAAGGTTCGGAGTACCTTTTGCCGATTTTTCATTAAGCAAGCGTTCGGAAGACACCGATGTTCTGAAGCCCTGCAACTACCAGCATCAGACAGAATAACAGGGATAGGACCCGAAGATCTTTTTTATAACATCGGCAGAGACGAAAGTCAATAGGAAAGAGAGGGTATGCTTTCATGAAAAAAATATTAATCACATTTCCGGACTTTGATCAATATAAAAGCAGAATCGAAGAACTTTGCAGTGGAAGATGGCAGGTGGTGCAACTGGAGGAGAAATGTTCGGAACGGGAATTCCGGGAAAAGATCTCTGACGCAGAAATCCTTTTCGGGGATGTTCCGCCGGAGTGGCTGATGGACTGTAAAGATTTGAAATGGCTTCAGATTTCCTGGGCGGGGGTTGGTCCTTATGTGGATAAGGAGTATATTCGTCATGTTAGGCTTACGAATGCTTCCGGTGCATATGGTGAAACGATTGCAGAGCATGTAATGGGGATTCTGCTTGCTCTGGCAAGACATCTGCCGGATTATATGAAAAATGCTTCTCAAAGTGTCTGGAAAGGGTGTGGCTCAGAATGGAATCTCTGTGGAAAGCATGCGTTGATTCTTGGAACAGGGGATGTGGGATCTCACGTTGCGGGGCTTGTGTCAGCATTTGGAATGAAAGTGACGGGTTTTTGCAGGCATACGAGAAAGGCGGAAAAACCATTTGATCGGATGATCTGTGAGGAAGATCTGGATGACGTGATTCCGACGGTGGATTTCATCTGTGGATGTCTGCCGGAAACACCAGAGACGATTCATCTGCTGAATTTTCAGAGACTGAACCAGACCAAAAAAGATGCTATATTAATCAATGTCGGGCGTGGAAGTCTGATCGATACGGAAGGACTGAAGAAGCTGCTTGAACAAGGCCACTTTTATGGAGTTGGGCTGGATGTAACGGATCCCGAACCGCTTCCTTGTAACCATCCGCTGTGGAAATTTCAGAATGTAATTATTACACCGCATGTTGCAGGAATCGGGTTTGGGCATTATACCAAGACCAGAAAATATATCTGGGAGATTAGCCTTGAGAATCTGAGACGGTATCGAAATGGAGAAATGCTTTTGAATCTTGTGGATTACCAAAGAGGATATTAATATGGTTAAACTATTGTCAGACAATACAAATGGTTCATTTTTATTTGTGTGTTGATTTCTTTCTCTTAATGCGTTATCATTATACTAATGAAAAAAAGGAATTCATTTTGCAGACGCAAAATGCAAAATTAAGGAGGTTTTAAAAATGGACAGATTAAAAGGAAAAGTTGCAATTGTTACAGGTTCTACAAGTGGAATCGGAATCGGAATTGCCAAATTATTCGCTGCAGAGGGAGCAAAAGTAGTGATTTGTGGACGTAGAGAAGCAAAAGGACAGGCTGTTGTTGATGAAATCGTAGCAGCAGGTGGAGAAGCTTCTTATCACTTTATGGATATTACAGATCCTTCTTCCACAGAGAAATTAATTGCTGATACAGCAGAAAAATACGGCAAGATTGATATCCTGGTTAACAATGCAGCTAATGTAGCTCTGAAAGATGGGCGTGTCGATGAGCTGACACTGGATATGTGGGATGCTATTTTTGAAAGTGATATGCGCGGAACATTTTATGCAGTTAAGACTGTAATTCCTTACATGCAGAAAAATGAGAAGGGCGGATCTATTATTAATATCGGATCTATGGCTTCTTGCGGCGGTGATCTTGGATCTACAGCTTATGCATGTGCAAAAGCAGGCGTAGATATGTTGACAAAATATACTGCTCTTCAGTATGGTAAACAGAACATCCGTTGCAACTGTGTTCGTCCGGGTCTGATCGTTACACCACAGAATGAGGCAAATGTACCGCAGGCATTGAAAGACATTTTCACAAGCAATATCTGTGTAAATCGTTATGGATGCCCAGAAGATATCGGTCATATGTGTGTTTACCTTGCTTCTGATGAGAGTGAATATTTCACAGGACAGGTTGTAACTGTAGATGGAGGTCTGAACTCTCACGTATCAACAGTGGCTCAGTTCAAACAGTTAAGCTCACGTACATGGTAGAAATTGCCGGAGTATAAATGCCAGAGGTATTTTGATGGGTACGGAAGAAAAAAAGCAGGATAAAATGAAATACCGTCTTGCGGATGCTATGAAGATCTGTATGAGGACGATGCCGGTTGAAAAGATTACCGTGAAAGAGATTGTAACGGAGTGTGGTACTACAAGACAGACTTTTTATCGTAATTTCAGGGATAAATATGATCTGATCAACTGGTATTTTGACCGGATTCTGTTAGAATCCTTCCGACATATGGGGGAGGGTGAGACTGTATATGAAGGTCTCGTGAATAAATTCCATTACATTGAGGAAGAAAAGTTGTTTTTTAAAGCGGCGTTTCGGACAGATGAGCAGAATTGTCTGAAAGATCATGATTTTCAGCTGATCCTCAGATTTTATACAAAACGAATAGAGGAGAAGACGAAGAAGCCCGTACCGGAGCATTTGAAATTTATGCTGGAGATGTATTGTCAGGGATCCGTTTATATGACAGTCCGATGGCTGCTTGGAAATATGAAACAGACACCGGAGGAAATGGCAAAGAATCTGGTAGATGCGATGCCGGCAGAATTGATGAATGCATTTCGAGAGATAAATTTGGTATAATTACATAATAAATAATAACAAAAGGATCAATCTTTCACAAAAAGTGACAGATTGATCCTTTTGTCACTTTCATTTATAAAAATAGATTGTTAAAATAAAAACATAAAATACAGAAACAAATAAAGAAAAGGAGATTGATAGTAATGGCAAACAGAATTATGTTAAACCAGACATCTTATCACGGAACTGGAGCAATTCAGGAGATTGCAACAGAGGCGAAGGCAAGAGGCTTCAAGAAAGCATTTGTATGTTCTGACCCTGATCTGATCAAATTTGAAGTTACAACGAAGGTAACAAAAGTATTAGATGATGCAGGACTGGCTTATGCAATCTACTCAGATATTAAGGCGAATCCAACGATCCAGAATGTACAGCACGGAGTAGAAGAATTCAAGAAATCCGAAGCAGATTATATTGTTGCAATCGGTGGTGGTTCTTCCATGGATACAGCAAAAGCAATCGGAATTATCATTGCCAATCCGGAATTTGAAGATGTAAGAAGTCTTGAGGGAGTTGCTCCGACCACACAGCCATGTGTACCAATCATTGCTGTACCTACGACGGCCGGAACTGCTGCAGAGGTTACAATTAATTATGTTATTACAGATGTTGAGAAAAAGAGAAAATTTGTATGTGTGGATCCTCATGATATGCCGATCATCGCAGTGGTTGACCCTGATATGATGTCTTCCATGCCAAAAGGACTGACTGCATCAACAGGTATGGATGCCCTGACCCATGCGATTGAAGGATATACTACGAAAGGTGCATGGGAAATGACAGATATGTTCCATCTAAAAGCAATCGAGATCATATCCAAATCTTTAAGAGGGGCGGTTTCAAATGAAAAAGAAGGTCGTGAAGGAATGGCTCTCGGACAGTATATTGCAGGAATGGGATTTTCGAATGTAGGTCTTGGAATTGCGCATTCTATGGCTCATACACTGGGCGCTGTATATGATACACCACACGGAGTTGCATGTGCAATGATGCTTCCAATCGTTATGGAGTACAATGCAGAATGTACCGGAGAAAAATATAAAGAGATTGCAAAAGCAATGGGCGTAAAAGGTGTAGAGGATATGTCTGTAGAAGAATACAGAAAAGCAGCAGTAGATGCGGTGAGACAGCTGTCTGTAGATGTTGGAATCCCTACAAAGCTGGAAGCTCTGAAAGAAGAAGATCTGCAATTCCTTGCGGAATCCGCTCATGCTGATGCATGTGCACCAGGTAATCCAAAGGATGCGAGCGTAGAAGATCTGAAAGAACTGTTTAGAAAATTAATGTAAGACAAGAAAATGATGCCGGAAAATCATAAAAACTTAAGAATATTCTGTAAATTTATTAATATTCCTTCTTTATAATTCTAGATAGAAGAAAGAAGGAGAAATTGAGTATGGAATATGTCATTAGTTTTTTTATGTACAGCCCATGTGTCATATATCAGCTTATGTTGATCGTCAGATATGTAAAACAGGAAAAAAAGTGTCCGTTAAATTATTTTATTATGGTAAATATTTTTTTGTTATATCTTTATATGATATTCGATGTGACAGGCATTGGAACACTCAAAGATCTTATGAATAATGGCGTAAGGTACATGAACATCATAAATATCAGGCCATTCGATTCCATAGGCATAGGATTTTTCCTGAATATCATTATGTTTATGCCATTCGGATTCCTCGTTCCATTTATTTGGAGAGAATATAGATATATCGTAAAAACAGTGGCAGTAGGAGCAATATTTTCGTTATTAATAGAAATTTCACAACTGTTCAACTATCGCGTAACCGACATTGACGATTTTATGACCAATATATTCGGTACTGTTATAGGATATCTGATCTGGAAAACCTTTACACAGGTATTTAAAGTACATATAAAAGTAGAAATTAAAAACAAATGGGAGCCATTGACATACATTATTCTGGCGATTACAGGCATATTCCTTTTTTATAAATTGTAATTGGGGACAGGGCTTTTGTTAATTGGGGACGGAGGATTTTTAAAAATCCTCCGTCCCCAATTAACAATGGACATTCTATTCTTCCTGAGTTAAAATATGCAACAGATGGATATTGTTTTAGACAGGGAGTGTATGTTATGGGAGAGCAGTTGACAAATAGTGATGTTGAGAAGATTAAGGAAGAGATTGAGTATCGTAAGCTTGTGGTTCGTAAGAAGGAGCTTGAAGCGGTAAAAGAGGCCCGGGCGCAAGGGGATTTAAGTGAGAATTTTGAGTATAAGGCTGCAAAGCAAGATAAGAACCGAAATGAGAGCAGAATCCGATATCTGGAGAAGATATTGAAGAATGCCAGGATTGTGTCGGACGAATCGAAAGAGGATGAAGTTGGAATTAATAATACGGTGGATGTTTACTTTGAGGACGATGATGAGACGGAGACGTATCGTCTGGTGACCAGTATCCGTGGAAATTCTCTCCAGGGACTGATCAGTATCGAATCTCCTCTTGGAAAGGCAATCAAGGGCCATAAAGTTGGAGACCGTGTACTTGTGAAGACAAATGGGAATGAGGGTTACTATGTGGTGATCAGAAAGATTGATAAGACAACGGATGATTCGAATGATACAATACGGAAATATTAAAGAGGAATTTTTATGCAACAGAAAAAGTTTCAGAGTATTATTTTAAAACAGGAATTAAATATAACAAATATCTATTCGATCCATTATTTTGAATACTCTCATGACTTTGTTTTTGAAGGGGAATCTCATGATTTCTGGGAATTACTTTTTGTGGATTCCGGCGTGATTGAGGTAACAGCCGGTGAGAAAAAGGTCAGGCTGGAAAATGGGGATATTATTTTTCATAAGCCGAATGAGTTTCATGCACTTCGAACGTATGGGAAAAGTGCTCCAAATCTGATCGTAATTTCTTTTGACTGTAATGCTCCGTGCATGAGCTTTTTTGAAAATAAGGTTCTTCGGGCGAATGAGGTGGAGACACAGTATTTGAGCCAGATTATCTCAGAAGCCAGAAAAACTTTTTGTACGCCTTTGAACCACCCATATATTTCAAATCTTCGCAGATATGCCAACACTCCATTTGGAAGTGAACAGATGATCAAAGCTTCATTAGAACTTTTGCTGTTAAGTATGTTGCGGCGTTGTGCACATTCTGCAGAAGTTCAGCGTTTTACAACGGCTGCTGTTCCTTATGCCAGGCGTAACAATGAGAAAGTGGTGGAGCAGGTAACGCAATATCTTTTAAACCATATTTATGATAATCTGACGGTTGCAAATATCTGCCGGGATAATACAATCAGCCGTTCTCAATTGCAACAGTTATTTCATCAATATAAAGGCTGTGGTGTGATTGAGTTCTTTTCACGATTAAAAATTGATACTGCCAAGCAATTGATACGGGAAGGCCAATATACATTTTCACAAATTGCAAATATATTAAATTATTCATCTTATCAGTATTTTTCTTTGCAGTTTAAGAAATATACGAGGATGTCTCCTTCGGAGTACAGTATGTCAACACAGTATTATAATAAACAGAATGAAGAGTAAAAAATTGAGCTTATCCAGATATTTTGAATGATATCTGAATAAGCTCTTTTTTTTAACCTTTTACACCACCGGATGTTAAGCCGGCTACAAGATGTTTCTCGATTAATAAGAACAGGATTACAACTGGGATTGTTGCACACAGGGAAGTTGCGAACAGATACTGCCACTGTATGAAGTTAAATCCGTAGAATACATTGATACCAACTGTGATAGGTTTAAATGTATCTGTGGAGATCAATGTTAATGCGATGGTATACTCATTCCAGGAGTTAATGAATACGAAAATCAATGTTGTAATGATTCCCGGAAGTGCCATCGGAAGTAACACTTTGATCAAAGCACGGACAGTTCCACATCCGTCAATTTTTGCTGCCTGCTCCATCTCAGGCGAGATGGATACAAAAGTGCCTCTGAGCAGCCAGATTGCAAATGCCTGGTTGAAGGCTGCATTCAGCAGGATCAGTCCCAGAATAGAATTGTTCAGGTTAATGTTAACCATCATTTTGTAAATACCAACCAGAAGTACTACTGGTGAAAACATCTGGCTCATGATTACTGCACCCATGAAAATACTTTTCCCTTTAAATTTCATACGTGCAAGAGCATATGCTGCCGGAATACCACATAAAATAGCAAGAAGAGTTGCTCCGCCTGCGATTAAAAATGAGTTGATAAAGTACCTTAATACCGGAGCTGCACTCCAGATCTCAGCAAAATTTGACCATTCCCATGTTTGTGGGAGAATATGATCTGTTGCATACATTTCATTGTTATTCTTCAGTGCTGTGATCAGCATTACGAAGTATGGATATAAAATAATGATACAGAGAATAATCACAAATATGTATAAGGCAATTTTTTGCCATGTTTTTCTTTTTCCTGTCATCTTATTCTTCCCCCTCTCCGCGAAGTGACATGAACATATAGATACTTGCCAGAATTGCCAGGATTACGAATCCAATTACAGATACTGCGGCTGCCTGACCACTCTTACCATCTGAGAAGGAAAACTTGTACAGATAAGTAACCAGTGTATGTGTCTGATCTGCAGGAGCACCTTTTGAGATGGTCCATACGATCGGGAATGAATTGAATACGTAAATAATATTCAATACGGTAGATACTGTTAAACTAGGACGAACTAATGGTAAAGTGATTTTAAAGAGCTTGCTCCAAAAACCTGCACCGTCTACAGATGCCGATTCATATAAAGCAGTATCAATGCTCTGAAGTCCGGATAATACGCAGAATGTAACAAATGGGAATGTAACAAATATACCGACCCAGCATTCCCAGGCAAACATTGTCTGCGCTGTTCCCGTCCAGTTTACAAAACTGTCGATAATGCCTAATTTCTTTAAGAGTACATTCAGTGAACCATAATCGGCATTTACAATATATTTCCAGATAACAGATTGAATGATAAGAGCAGTTGCCCATGGGAAAATTACAATCGCACGGACAATCTTGCGTCCGAAAAATTCCTGATTTAATACCATTGCGAGAATAAAACCAATCACTGTAGACAACCCGACGACTGCGATCGTCCATACAAAAGTGTTTTTCAGCGTAGTCCAGAATGCAGGCTCATTAAATACATCCAAATAGTTCTGAATACCGTTAAATCCTTTTACGAGACCGCTTCGGCCTACTTCAGAAAAAGAGATTTTGAATACTGAAATGATCGGAATTAAAATCATAGTTATCATCAGGAGAACACTTGGTAACAGCCAGAAATATGGCTGAATCGTCGATAAAGCTTTTTTCTTTTTATTCATGATTGCCCTCCTTACTTTTTGAAAAAACGAGGACCGAAAACCTTCGGCCCTCGTGGATAACCTTATAGCGTTATGGAGTAATGACCGAATTACTCAGCAACTTCAGACTGAAGTTTATCTAAAGCACTCTGAGCATCCGTTGTTCCGCTGCAAACCTGCTGCTCAACATCAATGACACCATTTCTTACATCCATCCATTCAGCTTTCTGCATTGGATAGAACTGACAGTTAGGGAGAACTGCACAGAATGTTGCGAAATATTCGCTATTTCCTGTAACATCTTCTGTTCCACCTACGATATATTTTTCTGCATTCTTTGCAAGGTTATCAGAAGCATCCTGAGTTGCTGGAAGGAATCCTTCATATACCATGTAATCAGAATATGTTTCTACTTCGTAGAATGCATCAAAGAATTTTGTGATGGCTGCGGTACGAGCATCACCAGCTTCTTCATCTTTAAATACCATTAACTGGTCGCAAACACCAAGTGCAACCTGTTCACCTGGAAGATCTGCTGCTTCATAGTTTACTGTTGAATCAGAAGATACCATGTTCATTGGTCCGATCATCATAGCAAGTGTTCCGGCACTGAAAGCATCCTGCAGTGGATAACGAGTATCTGTAAACGGAGCAGAGTTACAATATCCGGAATCAATGAGGGTCTTAATAAATTCTACAGCCTGAACGTTTTCTGCTGAGTTAAGAGCCCAGTCACCATTTTCATCTACAAATCCGCCGCCGAAGTTCCAGGTATAATATGCGAACGCTGCCTGTCCTTCATCAGTAGAGATATCAAGACCCCAAGGAACAATTTCGTCACCGTAAGTGTCTTTGATTGCCTGGCAGGCTGTGAGAACTTCATCCCATGTTGTTGGAGCAGCATCAATGCCGGCACCATTTAAAAGATCCATATTGCAGAAAAGAGCACGGCAGGATGCCAGAATTGGAAGTGCCCATACAGTTCCATCAATCTCATTAGATTCCCAGAAACTTGGAACGAAATTAGCCTGTAATTCATCAGAAACATATTCTTCTGCAGGCATTAACAGATCATCTGCAACATAATCAGCAAAACCACTGATGTTCAGAATGTCAGGCTGTTCATTTGTTGAGATACGTGTGTTAACAACAGTGTAAATGTCATTCCAGGAAACGATTTCGATGTTCAGATCGATATCTTCATTCGCTGCTTCGAAATTAGATTCGAATTCTTTCCACCATTCCTGTGTGTAGTTACCATACTGAGAAATGATAATGTCTAATGTTACCTTTTCTCCCTCAGCGCTTCCGCCTTCACTGTCGCTTTTGCTTCCGCCGCAGCCGATTAACATAGTAGCTGTCATTGAAATAACGAGAAGCATGGATAATAGCTTTTTCATGTTTTTTCCTCCTTTATTCATAGAGGTAAGCCCTCCTCTATGTATTTCTTAATTTGATTATACATTTATTTGTCTCACACTTCTTCATATATTTGTCCTGTTGTTACATATAATTATCCACAAATTACGGAAAATTTGAACAAAAAATCATATACAGCCCACTTTCTTTACAGCGTCTTGCACAATTGAAAAACACATAGAAAGTAGTATAATATATTACATATGAACCAAAATGACGGGGAGCCGGCGCACAAAGCCGGCTGAGAGTAGGATGAAAGTGCCTTTACCCATTGACCTGATTTGGATAATGCCAACGTAGGGAAATAACGCAATTGTTTTGACGGATGTGCCTATGTGACATGTCCGCTTTTTATTCTGTATTTATAATCAATTGTAGTGTGGCACAGGCTTTTGGAACTAAAAGAATCATGAAATCATAAAAACAGGAGGAATGAATCATGTTAGGAAAATGTATTGAGAATGTAAGGAATACAGTACCTTTGGTACATAATATTACGAATTATGTTACGGTTAATGATGTGGCGAATATTCTGCTGGCCTGCGGAGGAAGCCCGATCATGTCTGATGAGCCGGAAGATGTGGCAGATATTACTTCTATTTGCGGGGGATTGAATATTAATATCGGAACGCTGAATCAGAGAAGTATTGAAGGTATGTTTGTGGCAGGAAGACGTGCGAATGAACTGGGACATGTGGTCCTTCTGGATCCGGTTGGTGCCGGAGCGAGTGCGCTTCGTACGAATACGGCTGTAAAATTGATGGATGAGCTCAAGTTCAATGTGATCCGTGGGAATATCTCTGAGATCAAGACACTTGCACAGGGGAGCGGGACCACAAAAGGTGTGGATGCAGATGTGGCAGATGCTGTGACAGAAGATACCCTTGACGGTGCAGTTGCTTTTACAAAAGAATTTGCCAAAAAAGCAGGATGCATTGTGGCAATCACCGGAGCGATTGATCTGGTCAGTGACGGAGACCGGTGTTTTGTAATCCGTAATGGACGTCCGGAGATGGGGAAAATTACAGGAACAGGATGTCAGCTTTCTGGGATGATGACTGCGTTTGTAGTTGCAAATCAGGAGAATCAGCTGGAAGCAACTGCAGCTGCAGTCTGTGCAATGGGGCTTGCAGGTGAGATCGGATGGAGCAGAATGCAGGAGGGAGACGGTAATTCTACTTATCGTAACCGTATCATTGACGCTATTTACAATATGGATGAAGAAACATTGGATAAAGGAGCAAAATATGAAGTGCGATAAAAAAGATTTATTATTATATGCAGTGACAGATCGTCACTGGTTAAATGGAGAAACTCTTTACAGTCAGGTAGAAAAGACCCTGGAGGGCGGCACGACATTTGTACAGTTAAGAGAGAAGGATCTGGATGAAGAACATTTCCTGGAAGAAGCCAAGGAAATAAAGGAGTTATGCGGTCGTTACCATGTTCCTTTTGTCATTAATGATAATGTTGAGATTGCACTCGCGATGGATGCAGATGGGGTGCATGTCGGGCAAAGTGATATGGAAGCAGGTGATGTCCGGGCAAAGCTTGGACCGGATAAGATTATCGGAGTGTCTGCACAGACGGTAGAACAAGCTGTATTGGCTGAAAAGCGAGGTGCTGATTATCTGGGAGTAGGAGCCGTATTCCATACAGATTCAAAGGCAGATGCGGCCGACGTCAGTCACGAGACACTGAAAGCAATCTGTGAGTCTGTTCATATTCCTGTGATTGCAATCGGCGGAATCAGCAGGGACAATGTCTCAGAACTTGCAGGAACCGGGATCTGTGGAATTGCTGTGATCAGTGCTATATTTGCACAGAAAGATATTAAAAACGCAACAAAAGAATTAAAAATATTGACAGAAGAAATGGTGAAAGCATGATAAAGGGAGCTATATTTGATGTGGATGGAACACTTCTTGATTCTATGGAGATCTGGGAAGAAGTAGGAGTCCGTTATCTGCGGAATCTGGGAATTGAGCCAGAACCGGGACTAAGTAAGATTTTATTTCCAATGACGGTGACAGAAGGTGCTTCTTATGTAAAGGAGCATTATCCTCTGAAGCAGAGTATGGATCAGGTAATAGAGGGAATCTTGAATACGGTAAGAGATTTTTATTATGATGAAGCACCGTTAAAACCAGGAGTTAAAGAATTTCTGGCGGAAATGAAGCGAAGAGAAATTCCGATGACGATTGCGACATCCAGTGAACGGGAACATATTGAAGCGGCATTCGAAAGACTGGGAATTGACCAGTATTTTCAGAAAATTTTTACCTGTTCGGAAGTAGGAGTCGGAAAAAGTCAGCCTCTGGTCTATCAGAAGGCGGCAGAATATCTTGGGACAACACCAGAGGAGACGTATGTATTTGAAGATGTGCTGCATGCGCTTCAGACGGCAAAGAATGCAGGATTTCGTACGGTGGCGGTGTATGACCGGTTCAGTGATGACGATCAGGAAGAAATAAAGAAAATGGCAGATCATTATTATGTAGAGCTTGGAACGGATGAAGAGTTCTGGAATGAAATCCAGAAGGATGATTAAAAGTTATAAAGCATAGCTTTATGATGGATAGCGGCAGATTGGGGGCACCACCTTATGTCGCGTAATAAAATTAATGCTATTAATGAAAGGAAGTAGAGTGATATGAGAACAGCATTAACAATCGCCGGAAGTGATTCCAGCGGAGGCGCCGGCATTCAGGCAGATATCAAGACGATGATCACGAATGGCGTGTATGCCATGAGTGCGATCACGGCTTTGACAGCACAGAATACGACCGGTGTAACAGGAATTATGGAGGTAACTCCAGATTTTTTAGGAGATCAGTTAGATAATATATTTACCGATATCTACCCAGATGCAGTAAAAATCGGTATGGTTTCATCAAGCGAATTAATTAAAATGATTGCAAAGAAACTAAAAAGTTATAATGCGAAGAATATTGTGGTGGATCCGGTAATGGTAGCAACCAGCGGATCCAAATTAATCAGTGATGAAGCAATTGCGACATTAAAGGAATATCTTCTTCCGATGGCAGCTGTGCTGACGCCGAATATTCCGGAGACAGAAGTGTTGTCTGGAATGTCTGTAACTTCCGAGGAAGATATGATCAAAGCTGCAAAATATATTAGTGAAACTTATCATTGTGCAGTACTCTGCAAAGGCGGTCATCAATTGAGTGATGCGAATGATCTGTTATACCGTGACGGATCTTACAAGTGGTTTTATGGGAAACGGATTGATAATCCAAATACGCATGGAACAGGTTGTACGCTCTCCAGCGCGATTGCCTCTAATCTTGCAAAGGGATACGATCTGGATACGTCTGTGGAGCGAGCGAAAGACTATATTTCCGGTGCACTTGGTGCTTTGCTTGATCTGGGAGCCGGAAGTGGCCCAATGAATCACGGGTTTGATATTACGAGCAAGTATACAGAACTGTGTGATACAAAGGAGGAACATTAATATGGAAGAAAAACGTACCTCTATCTTTGAAAATGGTCTGATCTGGTTTGGAGCCGGGGTTTCCATTGCGGAGATACTGACAGGAACTTATCTGGCACCGTTGGGATTTGGCAAAGGTCTTCTGGCGATTATTATAGGACATGTGATTGGATGTATCATGCTTTTTCTGGCTGGTGTGATCGGTGGTATGGCAAGACGCAGTGCAATGGAAACCGTGAAAATGAGTTTTGGTCAGAAAGGAAGCCTGCTTTTCTCTGTCTTGAATGTGCTTCAGCTGGTAGGATGGACTGCGATCATGATCTACGATGGTGCACTTGCAGCTGATGGCGTACTTCGTACGGGCAGATGGATATGGTGTCTGGTAATCGGAGCATTGATTATCCTTTGGATTGTGATTGGAATTACAAATCTGGGAAAAGTAAATGTAGTAGCTATGACTGCCTTGTTTATTCTGACATTGATCCTGTGTAAAGTGATCTTCTTTAACGGAGGGGCGGTAGGAGTGGCAGCAGATGAAAGTATGACATTTGGTGCTGCAGTGGAATTATCTGTAGCAATGCCGTTATCCTGGCTTCCGCTGATCAGCGATTATACCAGAGAGGCGAAGGAGCCTGTGAAAGCCACCGCAGTCAGTGCTGTTACATATGGAATTGTCAGTAGCTGGATGTATGTGATCGGTATGGGTGCGGCAATCTATACCGGAGAATATGATATTGCACAGATCATGGTGAAAGCTGGACTTGGAATTGCCGGACTTCTGATCATCGTATTTTCAACGGTTACGACTACATTTCTGGATGCTTATTCTGCCGGAATATCCAGTGAATCAATCGTTTCAGGCTGGAATGGCAAGCATATCGCAATCGCAGTTACTGTGATCGGAACTGTCGGAGCAATCGTATATCCGATGGATAATATTACGGATTTTCTGTATCTGATTGGTTCGGTATTCGCACCGATGATCGCAATTCAGATTGCAGATTTCTTCTTGCTGAAGCAGGATACAAGTAGTAATATAATAAATATTCCGAATATGGTAATATGGTTGATTGGATTTATTGTATATCGGATTCTTATGAACATTGATATTTCGGTTGGTAATACACTTCCGGATATGTTGATTACCATAATTCTTTGTCTGATCGCAGGTAAATTTATAAAAAAAGGAAGCATAAAGGAATAAAGAGAAAAAGCGTTTGGGGCCGGATGATTCCGGCCCCGTGTTAGTGTAGGAGTATATTAGATTCTCTCGGCAGCTCTCGCTTTTTTCTCGCGGCTTTCTGCCCAGAGCTTATCGGCCATAACAGCCCAGTCTTTTGCATAGGCTTCACATTTTCCACAGAGATGTTCAACAGCCTCAGGAGATTGTGGATCTGTGGAATGTGCGCCGGTACGTTTAACCATTTCCTGCAAAAGTTCTGGATTCTCTAGCATCGGACATGGACGAAGCATATTGTCATTGAATGGCTGTCCTTCACGGTACGCCTGGAAGATCGGACTCTTCAATGTATCCAGCAGGCTGCAGTCATGGATATTCGCATTGGAATAATGGATGAATACACAAGGATCTACGTCTCCGGCGGCGTTAATATGCAGATAGTAACGCCCACCTGCGATACATCCGCCAATGTATTCGGCATCATTTTGGAAATCCAGACTGAAAATGGATTTGGTATTTCTATAGCTGCGGATTCTTTCGTATACTATTTTTCTCTGTTCCGGAGTTAATAAAAGATCCGGAGTTGCATCGTTTCCGACTGGCATATAGTGGAAGAACCAGATGAAGAGTGCGCCGGCGTCGATGATCATATCAAAGTATTCTTCACTGGTGACATCCTGATAATTTGCACTGGTATAGCAGGTAGAAATGCCAAATGGAAGCCTATGATCTTTCAGAAGTTTCATGGCATTTTTTACTTTATCATATACGCCTTCCCCACGGCGTCCATCATTTGCATCTTGAAAGCCTTCCAGGCTGATTGCAGGAACAAAGTTTTTCACCCGGAGCATCTCCTGACAGAACTCTTCGTCGATCAGAGTGCCGTTTGTAAAAGATAAAAATTCACAGTCGGGGTGACGTTCACAGATTGTAATAATGTCTTTTTTACGAACCATCGGCTCTCCACCAGTATAGATGTACATATATGTACCGAGTGCTTTGCCCTGGGTGACAATGCTGTCAATGGTATCCAGATCCAGGTTCAGATTATGCCCGTATTCAGCTGCCCAGCATCCGGTACAGTGAAGGTTGCAGGCAGAAGTAGGATCCAGAAGGATTGCCCATGGTACATTGCAGTCTTCTTTTTCCTGTGTCTCTTCCTGAAGTGCAGAGCCTTTTAGAGAAGCATTTACAATAAAATTGTTAAAGAAGGTTTTTCTGACTTCAGGATCTAACTGATAGATTTTTAAGATCAGTTCATACCAGTTGCTCTTTTCATCGATCGCGTTGCGGATCGCGTTTCTCTGTCCTTCGTACCAGCCTTCGGGAGCTGCTTTATCTACAATGCT
This sequence comes from Dorea sp., assembly GCA_022769185.1. Lineage (GTDB taxonomy): Bacteria > Bacillota > Clostridia > Lachnospirales > Lachnospiraceae > Dorea_A. Next base: position 19,793 of record JALEKG010000040.1, read on the forward strand.
CATAACTTTTGGAATGTTTGTTTCGGGATCAGATTCCAGATATTTGAGCGCTGCCGAAATGGCAGAAGAGAAAGCAGCGTTTTTTACAGTGTTTACAATATTCATGATATTACCTCCCTGATTATTGCATTATATTCTTTGCGGTTAACATATATTAAATCTTTTAAAATTTAGAATCAAGCAAATGCGACATTCGTGTCGAATTGTCATATTTTGCCGACATTTTACCCTTTGGCGAATAAGAAAAATAGAAGACTTGTTCTTTACAGTGTTTTTTGATAATCTGAATAAAAGAAACCAGATGAGGTTATGGAAAATGGAGGGGAAAAGATGGAACAAAGGACTGTAAAATTGTATACCAGACAAAATGATAAGACACTGTATCAGTTAGAACGGGATGGAAGGATTATCAATCACAGAATTTATGTTGAAATGCATTTTGGAGATATTGCACCTCTTTTCCTGGAAAGCTATGACTGGTTTACACAGGAAGCTTCAAAGAGACTGCCGAAACCGGATGATGTGTATGCACCAATCTGGTGTTCGATCAGTGCAGAGAACTGTTTGAAGCCGATTCCTGGAACGGTAGTATATGAACTGGAGGTTCCGGAGGATCAGGTGATCTATTTCGATGATGTAAAATGGGATTATGTGCTGAATCGTATCTATCTGCCGAAAGATAAAGAAGACGAGGCGGCATATAAGAAACATCTAAAAGAACTAGGTGTGACCAGTGGATTTGAGTTCTTTGATGGTAAATACAAAGGAATGTATCCGGAAGAAGTAGAAAGAATCCGGGAAAGCTGGAAGCGTGCATTTGAAATTGATGAGTGGACGATTTTCAATGTATGTGGAAATCTGTGGGAGATAAAAAAAGAATGGGTAAAACGTATTGTAAGACCAGGAGAAACTGTTGGAGTATAATTCTTGAAAATATGACTGGAAAAACATACCTATATTATATATAATAAAAGAACAGGTTAAAATACCAATGAAAAGGAGACGTATTCATGGAAATGTTATCAATTGAGAAAGAATTGCAGGGAAACTCTTATCCGGGACGCGGGATTATCATAGGAAAAAGCCCAGACGGTACAAAGGCTGTCACTGCATATTTTATCATGGGAAGAAGTGAAAACAGCCGTAATCGTATCTTTGTAGAAGAAGGGGAAGGAATCCGTACTCAGGCATTTGACCCATCTAAGCTTACGGATCCAAGTCTTATCATCTATGCACCGGTTCGTGTGTTAGGAAATAAGACGATCGTTACGAATGGGGATCAGACAGATACTATCTATGAAGGCATGGATAAGCAGATGACTTTTGAACAGTCTTTAAGAAGCAGAGAATTTGAGCCGGATGGTCCGAATTATACTCCTAGAATTTCAGGAGTGATGCATATTGAAAATGGGAAATATAATTATGCAATGTCTATTTTAAAGAGTAATAATGGCAATCCGGAAAGCTGTAACCGCTATACATTTGCTTATGAGAATCCGGCAGCTGGAGAAGGACATTTTATCCATACCTATCAGTGTGATGGAAATCCGCTTCCAAGTTTTGAAGGAGAACCAAAACTGATTGCGATTTCTGATGAGATTGATGCCTTTACAGAGTTATTATGGAACAGTCTGAATGAAGATAATAAAGTATCTTTATTTGTTCGTTATATTGATATTGCAACTGGAAAATATGAGACAAAGATTGTAAATAAGAATTGCTAAGGAGGAGAACATGAAAGAATTAGAATTAAAATATGGATGTAATCCGAATCAGAAACCTTCTAAAATCTATATGGCAAATGGAAAGGATCTTCCAATCCAGGTGTTAAACGGAAGACCGGGCTATATCAATTTTCTGGATGCATTTAACGGATGGCAGCTGGTAAGTGAATTAAAGAAAGCAACCGGACTTCCGGCAGCAACTTCTTTCAAACATGTTTCACCGGCAGGTGCTGCAGTCGGACTTCCGCTTAGTGATACACTGGCAAAGATCTACTGGGTAGATGATCTTGGAGA
>JALEKG010000071.1 GCA_022769185.1 Dorea sp.
AGATGGAAAAAGAATAATCAGAGAATCAATCACATCATTTCTATGACCGAATGTTGTAAATCTATCATATCTTACAACATTCGGTTATCGTAACAATCACAATATTCATGCCGATTCAGGCAAATTTCAATGAGAGATGCAGAGGAATTCTATACAATATCTTGAGTTTTACTGGAAAAGTCAGTATACTATTTATGAAAAATAATTGCAATAATATGATGTTACAGGGAGAAGTCATGAATACAATGCCTATTTCAGAATTGATCGATAAAGTTTCTATGATTTGTAAAAGAAACGGAGTAAAGAGACTGGATTTGTTTGGATCTTTTGCTACAGGCACGGCTACACCAACCAGTGATATTGATTTTGTTGTGTATGGATGTGACAATCTGCAGCAGCTGGAAGATGATCTGTTAGAAATTGAGACACTTCGTAAGATAGATATTTTTGATTATGACAATATTAATAATGATTATTTATTAGAGGATATAAGGAAATATGGAAAACAAATTTATTAATCGCTATAACACATTTTGTAAGAGCCTGAAAAATCTTGAAAAGAGTAGGTCTGCGGATCCAAAAGCAGATTTCGTATTAGCAGGAACCGTATTGAATTTTAATCTTACATTTGATATTTCATGGAAAGTAATGAAAGATATTCTAATTAAGCAACTCGAAATACTTGACTTTGCAATAGGTTCACCAAGAGAGACATTGCAACAAGCTTTCAACAATAAAATTATCGATGATGATCAGTGGATGCAGATGCTTCGTGTGAGAAATCAATTGGCACATGATTATGATGGAACTTTAGCAGCAGAAAAATTTCAGGATATTATAAACATATATTTACCATTATTTGAAAAATTTAGAGATCATGTCAAAAAATATTACCAATAAAGGTCCTTACAATACTATTGTAAGAGCAGAATGACCAGATATCAGGAAAATTTATTTATATAGCAATAGGAGACAATATGGACCGATATTTAACAGACAAGACAGGATTTTATCCTGCCAATATTTTACTGCCAGATGGGCAAAATTGGAATCAATGGGCAGTTGTAGCGTGTGATCAGTTTACATCTGACCCAGAGTATTGGGAATCGGTGAAGCAGCATGTTGGGGCTTCGCCGTCTACCTTGAATTTAATCATTCCGGAGGTATTTCTAAATGCTTCAGATCTGGACGAGAGAATTCTAAAAGTGAATCAGAAGATGGATGATTATTTAAAGCAGGGGATTTTTCATAAGATCCCTTCTTCTATGATATATGTTGAACGTACACAGTCAGACGGAAGCATTCGTCACGGATTAATCGGTATGATTGATCTGGAACAATACGAATTTGCACCGGGGAATAAAGCTCTGATCCGGGCAACAGAAGGAATCGTAAGCTCCAGGATCCCGCCGCGGGTCCATGTAAGAACAGATGCTTCTTTAGAACTCCCGCACGTGATGCTTTTGATTGATGATTTTCAGAATTCGGTCATAGGACCATTGACAGAAGCGTCTGATTATATGAAAAAACTGTATGATTTCGAACTTCAGCAAGATGGAGGACACATTAAGGGATTCCAGATTCGTCCGGAAGATATGGAAGTGGTAGAAAAGAATCTGGCGGCTCTTGCTACCTCGCAGATGATGGAAGCGAAGTATGGGGTAAGAGAGAAGGCTCCCATGCTTTTTGCAGTTGGAGACGGCAATCATTCTCTTGCAACAGCAAAAAAATGTTACGAGATTCAAAAGGAATGTACTCCAAAAGAAGAGTGGGACAAGCTTCCCTTACGACATGCCTTAGTAGAAGTTGTGAATCTTCATGACGAAGCATTACAGTTTGAACCGATTCACAGAGTTTTATTCAACGTGAATCCGCAGGAAGTCATTCGTGCATTGCATGAATACTATCCGGATGCTTACGAAGGAACAGGGGAAGGTCAGGTGATCCAATATTGCTATGGATCTGCCAATGGCTCAATTACGATCCCGCATCCGGCCATGCAGTTAGCAGTCGGAACACTTCAGAGGTTTTTAGATGCATACGTCGAAGGAAATCCAGTAGAAATGGATTATATTCATGATGAGGAAGAAGTCAGAAGGCTTTGTTCGGAATCTGGAAATCTTGGATTCTTATTACCTGCAATGAAAAAGGAAGAATTATTCCGGACAGTGATCCACGATGGAATCCTGCCAAGAAAAACATTCTCTATGGGACATGCAGCCGATAAACGATATTACATAGAAGCAAGAAAGATCCGTTAGATAAATGATAATTTTTATGTAAAATGCTTGTTTTAAAAAGAAATAAAAAAGACAAGCATTTTATATTACGAAACAGATCTATACGACAAATACCGATTTTTCCAAAAGATATAGACGAAAAATTAGAAAGATGTTATAATAAAACAAATCAAGGGGTCATATATATTTCAATTCAGGGGGTATTTTATTATGACAGATACAAAGAAAACCCGTACATATCATGAACAGACTCAGATTGACCATACCATTCGTCTTCGTGAGGTATTAAAGACTTTGCCTCCGTTTGCCAAGGATTATTTTCGAGCCATTGAACCAAGATCTTCAGCAAAAACACGGATCAATTATGCATATGATATTCGTGTATTTTTTCATTATCTCATGGAGAATAATCCTATATATAAGAATTATACGATTGACCAGTTTCAGCTTCGGGATCTGGAGCGTCTGGAACCTGTGGACATTGAGGAATATATGGAATATCTGAAGGTTTATACACGTGATAACGACGGTGAATTAATGACCAACGGAGAAAAGGGCCTTTCCAGAAAGATGTCTGCACTGCGCAGTTTTTATAATTATTATTTTAAACATCAGATGATTTCAAAGAATCCAACCTTATTGGTTGATATGCCTAAACTTCACGAAAAAGCAATCATACGTTTGGATACAGATGAAGTTGCTATGTTACTGGATTTTGTGGAATCTGCAGGGAATTCATTGTCCGGTCAGGCACTTACTTATTATAAGAAGACTCGCGATCGGGATATCTCAATCTTAACACTTCTTCTGGGTACTGGTATTCGTGTATCTGAATGTGTCGGACTTGATCTCACAGACGTTGATTTTAAGAACAATGGTATTACCGTTACCCGAAAAGGTGGCGGACAGATGGTTGTATATTTTGGGGATGAGGTTGCGGATGCTCTGAAGAATTATATCGAAGGTGACAGAAAAGCAGTCACTCCTCTCCCCGGCCATGAAAATGCATTATTCTTATCCACCCAAAGGAAACGGATGGGGATTCAGGCAGTTGAGAATATGGTAAAAAAGTATGCCCGTCAGGTAACACCGAATAAAAAGATTACCCCGCACAAGCTCCGCAGTACCTATGGTACCGCTCTCTATAAAGAAACTGGTGATATCTACCTTGTAGCGGATGTTCTGGGCCACAAAGACGTAAATACCACCAAGAAACACTATGCTGCAATTGATGAAGACAGACGTCGTCAGGCAGCTACTGCAGTCCATTTACGAGAGCCTTAACCCTTGGGTTACAGAAAATGTGTTATTAAATTATCTTTTTACCTTGAGGTTTGGAATAAATTCAAGCTTTAACTGCATTCCTAATCCCTGTGCAAGTTTCTTTACCATGTTCAAACTTGGATTTCTTGTTCCATTCTCAATCCTGCTTATATCTGCCTGCGTAATACCTGTTCTTGCAGATAATTCTTTTTGTGTGATATTCTGCTCAACTCTAGCATTAATCATAGCCTGGATAATATCATATTCAGGCTGTAATGCATCATATTCCGCTTTTATTTCAGGATTTTGAAGTACTTTTTCTTTATATTCACTATAGTTACGCATTGCCAAACCTCCGTTCATAGTCAGCCTTGTATTTCTTTGCTAAGTTTTTCTCTGCATTTGGTGTTTTTTGTGTTTTTTTAACAAATCCATTTGTTAGCACAGCTTTTTGCCCTACAACAAAGAAATATAACACTCTGGTAATATCAGATCCTTGTTTTGTTCGAAGCTCAAATATTCCATCCTCAAGTAATTTTGAATACGGTTCTCTTAGTAACACACCATTAGTTTCTAACAAATCAATTGTTCTAAGTGTTTTAGCTAAAAGATTAGGCTCTAGAGAATCTAAAAATTCCTGTACCGGACATTTTTCATCTTCTGTTTCATAAAAAATAATTTCGTACATTAGTATTCCTCTTTCTGTTATAATTATAATATGTTGTATTCGACATATTGTCAACCTAAAATTAAAACTTTTTTGTTGTGTTCATTATTCTGCAAAGTTCTTTTCCCGTTATAAATGTAGTTCATTGAAATATGTTATTTCTAAATTAAAAAAGTATAAATTGGATACTACCAGGATCCCTGACAGATGATACGTTCTACGACAGCAACCATAATAGTCGTAACCAGATTGCTGAAAACTATCGATGTTAAGAGACGTTTTGTGCAATGAATTCCAGCATCCTTTCGGAGAACAAAATATACAATCGGCGCTTCTGCCAGAATGGTGAGTAGAAAATACAATACACTGACCGTGTAAATGTGATCATTTTCAATCATATCTGAGAACAAAGGATATTTCAGATGTGTGATAGATTCTTCCTACATAATTGATGGAAAGTGTTTCAATAATGATGGTTGCAATCGCCACCCAGGGAAGGATATCAAAAGGTCTGGTCTCAGAAATCCAGTACCAGGATGAGTTTGCATGCGTGGCAGTATTAAAAAGAACTACGTTAAATGCTAAGAATATCCCCAATGAATAATAGCGATCTTTCTTCATGAAACCACTCCCTTTTTCTTTTTTTATTTATTTTAGATGGTCTGCTAATGAATATCAACAGACTTCATAATTCTCTAAAATTATCTTAAGAAAATTTTATGTACATTGTCTGTCTGTTCTGTTAAAATATATTCTGGAATTCAGGAAAGGACAAGAGAAAAATGAAGTTACAGAAATTACTCAGCTACACGAGAAAGGCTGTTGACGAATATCAGATGATTGAAGAAGGGGATCATATTGCTGTCGGAATCTCTGGCGGAAAAGATAGTCTGACCCTGTTATATGCGCTTCATGGGCTCCAACGCTTTTATCCAAAGCATTTTGAACTGAGTGCCGTTACGGTAGATCTTGGATATAGTGAATGTGATTTTACGCCAGTTGTAAAACTGTGTGAAGAACTTGGGGTTCCATATAAGATTGTAAAAACGGACATTGCGCATATTCTTTTTGAAGAACGCAAAGAAAGCAATCCATGTTCCCTGTGTGCCAAGATGCGTAAGGGCGCACTGAACCAGGTGGTAAAGGAAATGGGGTGCAATAAGGTTGCTTATGCGCATCACAAGGATGACATCATAGAGACGATGCTTCTCTCTCTTTTATTTGAAGGCCGTTTCTACTCATTTTCACCGAGGACTTATCTGGACCGCATGGATCTTACGGTAATTCGTCCGATTATGTTTGTAGAAGAAGCTGAAGTCATCGGATTTAAGAATAAATATAATCTCCCGGTCGTTACCAGCCGCTGTCCGATCGATGGTTATACAAAACGCCAGTATGCCAAAGAATTAGTAAAACAACTGAATACAGAACATCCAGGAGCCAAACAGAGAATGTTCACTGCTATTTTAAACGGGAATATTCAGGGATGGCCGGATCGGATCCCATATACAAGAGGAAAAGACTACTGATTTCCAGCAGTCTTTTTATAGATTATGTATTTTCTTTTGTATATATTACAATCTCTTATTTCCTTCACGCTCTTTAATCTCAACGAGTTTTTCGATTGCTTCAGCAGTTCCGTCGAGTCCAAGAATTGAACTGTCGAGGCAGGCATTATAACTCTCTGCATCTCCCCATTTCTTATTACTATAATAATTGTAATAACTGGAACGCTTTTTATCTGTTTTCCGGATCAATTCTTTGGCTTTTGCATCTGTCAGATCATAAATTCTTGCAATTCGTCTGACACGTGCATCAATATTTGCGTGAATAAATACACTCAGAACATTATCGTATTCTTCCAGTGCATAATCTGCACAACGACCAACAAGAATACAAGGTCCTTCATCTGCAATTTTGCGAATTGCATCAAATTGTGCAAGAAAAATCTTATGATTAATTGGCATGTCTGTATAATTGGAGGAAGGATAACCCAGAGAATAGGAATCCATTACCAGTGAATACAGAAAGCTGTTGGTTGGCTTTTCATCGTGAGTTTTAAATAATTCTTCGCAGATACCACTCTCTTTAGCTGCTCTTTCCAACATCTCTTTATCATATAATTTGATATCAAGGTCTTTCGCAACTTTATATCCGATTTCACGGCCTGCACTTCCATATTCTCTACCGATTGTAATAATAGTATTTGTTTTAGCCATACGAATCACACTCCTCATGATTAATATATAATCATTATACAATAATATTCTGAAAAAGTATAGAATTTTCTCATAATTTAATTCTTAATTTTCCTTAGACTTTCTAATAATTCTTCAAAATAGTCTGGAAGAGGTGCATTTACCTCCAGATGTTCGCCTGTTCTCGGATGAATGATTCCAAGTGTTCTGGCATGAAGGGTCTGGCCCTGGAGAGTCGGAAATGGACATTTTTTCGGACCATATACCTGATCCCCGAGTAATGGATGACCGATACTTGCCATATGCACACGGATCTGATGTGTACGCCCTGTTTCAAGTTCACATTGAATATAAGTATAGTCTCCAAATCGCTCCAGAACTTGATAATGGGTAATTGCTTCTCTTCCGTTCTTGCAGTGTGTACTCATCTTTTTTCGTTCAGTAGGATGTCTTCCAATCGGAGCATTTACTGTACCTGAATCTTCTTTTATATTACCATGTACAATGGCAACATAAATCCGCCGGATGGAATGCTCTTTCAGCTGCGCAGACAGACTCTGGTGCGCCATATCGTTTTTACACACAACCAGAGAGCCTGTGGTATCCATATCAATTCGATGTACAATACCGGGACGCATAGTCCCATTGATTCCGGAAAGTTCATCACCGCAGTGATACATCAGTGCATTGACAAGGGTACCACTGTAATGTCCCGGTGCAGGATGGACAACCATCTGTTTTGGCTTGTTGATCATAATGATATCCTGGTCCTCATACAGAATATCCATTGGAATGTCCTCAGGGACGATATCCGGCTCTTTTGCCTCAGGGAGGTCTATTTCTACCATATCTCCCAAAGAAAGCCTGTAATTGGCTTTTACAGGCTTCTCGTTCACTTTTACATATTGTTCTTTAATTAACTTCTGAATGTAGGATCTTGACCGGTCCTCCAGTTCCTCAGAAAGATATCGGTCAATGCGGTCTCCTTCCTGATTTTCAACGGTGAAGAATTCTTTCAAGGTCATCCTCCTTATAATAGAAAAATATGAGCAGTATGATCAAAAATGAAGATACAGTAACATAAATATCCGCCACGTTAAAGATTGGAAAATCAATGAGTTTAAAATAGAAAAAATCTATTACATAATTCAGGCGGATTCTGTCAATAAAATTCCCGTATGCTCCGGCAATCAGAAGTACTGCACAGATTCTTAACGGCATATATTTGCGATCCATCGGTACACGGGAATAAAACCATACCACAATGACACTGATAAGGATCACGCTGAGATAGAAAAATATTCGTTTGTCCTGAAACAGTCCAAAAGCAGCCCCCCTGTTTTCCAGATATTCCAACTGAAATATATTCTGCAGAATTACATAAGGCGGCTGATCTTTCAGATGGATCACCGCAAGATACTTTGTGATCTGATCCAGTACAACCAGCAGTATCGCAGTGATGGCTGCCGTAAGATAATGAATGTATCGTTTCTTTTCTGTATTCATGTTTCCTCTAATCTCCGCTTCCTCTATGATGATATTTATATATATTTTCTTATTGATATCATAAAGCGGCTTTTTTTTGTCTCTGACAGGATACCTCTATAAGAGATTCTGCCCATTTTCCGGACAGATATTATATCATTCTCTTTCAAACGATATCCGTTACTTGTAATCAATTTCCCATTTACAAATACTTTCCCAGCCTCAATCTGAGCAGTCAGTTTGCTGCGGGAAACCGAATATGCCAGAGATAATACCGTATCCAGGCGGATTGACGGAACGGTTCCCTTGATTTCTTCGTATCTTGGTTCATAGTCAGCATGAAATTCTGGTACAAATGCCGTTTTCACACTGGTATGGCGGATCTGGGTCAGATGATCTGCAATATAATCTGCCATTTCTTCTTTTACAAAAAGAAATGCTTTTCCATCCTCTGCTATGATATCGCCTATTTTACATCGCTCTATTCCAAGATTCATTACAGCTCCCAGGTAATCCCTGTGATTAAGTTCTTCTGCAAAACGTTTATTCGCAGGACTGATCTCTATAATCTGAATCGGATAGTCATAATCATAATAAAGAGCATCAGGTAGAAATGCTGCCATCTGACGCTCTGAAAAATCATATCCACCGTAAGTCTTATACTGAGATAAGAACTGGTTCTTCGGAGTGGTATGAAGAATATTTAATTCATTCAGATTAAGAAAATCAGAGAATGTAACAATTCCCCTGTTATAAGCAAGGCGGGAGAGCTCAATCAGCCTCTTTTGTAACATTAACTCTTCTTTATTCATAATTAGAATCTGGAACGCATGGATGATGCGTCAAATGACGTATTAAGCAGATCCTGCAGATCCCCTGAAATATCAACATTTGTTGGCGTAACGAGGAATATGTAATTGGAAATCTTCTGCAGATTACCATTAATCGCAAATGTCGCTCCTGATGTGAAATCTATAATACGCTGGGCAATCTCGAGATCCATTCCCTCCAGGTTCAGGATTACGGTACGTCCGCTTAAAAGTGTCTCTGTAATTTCACGGGCATCATCCACAGAATTTGGTTTAATGACACAAACTTCCATATTGACAGTGTTTCTTCTGGCCGGCTGACGCATTGGAGTTACTTTATTATTAGAATATGTTGACTTAGTCTTAGCTACAGGAGCTTCATATTCATCATCATAATCATCGTAATCTTTTTCCTTTTCTTTATGAAAGAGACTTTTCTTGGGTTTCCTGTCATAATCATCCTCATCATCATAATCGTCATCGAAGAATTCATCATCATCGTAATCTTCGTCGTCCAATTTCATGATATTTAAGAATTTATCTAATACTCCCATATTTAATCTACTCCTATCCTATGTTTATGCTTGTTGAGTATAATCCCGCGCACCAAAAATACCGGTTCCCACGCGAACCATTGTCGCACCCTCTTCTATGGCAACCTGATAATCATTAGTCATCCCCATGGAAAGAATACTCATAGTCATATTATCAACGTTTTTCTTTGCAATGTCAACAGATAATTTGCGTAAACGTGCGAAAATAGGGCGATTTTCTTCTGGATCCTCAACAAAAGGAGCAATCGTCATAAGACCTTTTACACACAGATGAGGAAAATCTGCAAGTTTATCCACAAACTCCTCTACTTCTTCCGGCATCAGACCGAATTTACTCTCTTCTTTTGCTACATTTACTTCTATCAGAATATTCGATGTTATATTGTGCTTTTCAGCTTCTTTTTCGATGGTTTCAGCCAGCCGGAGCGAGTCAACGGAATGGATCAGATCTACTTTGTCGATAATATATTTCACCTTATTTCTCTGCATATGTCCAATCATATGCCAGTGGATGTCATCTGGTAGGACTTCATATTTTCCAGCAAGTTCCTGGGCTTTATTTTCTCCAAAAACCCTCACTCCAAGATCATAAGCTTCCTGAAGCATCTCGACAGGCTTTGTCTTACTGACTGCGATCAGTGTCACATCCTCTCGGTTTCGACCTGCCCGGTCACAGGCGGCCTGGATATTCGCTTCAACGGTTTCTAGATTTTCTTTTAACATAATTTCTCTCTCCTTTAGTATACTACGTCGTTTTCATGGACATCCTTTCCGACAAGCGCGATATGGTCATAATTCGCAAGGCCATAATCATTTCCGGCCTGGACAATATAATATTCATCGCTTTCACAAAGAATCTTAATTAATTTGAAAACGGCATAACCTTTATTAATGTTATATACACCCTGCAGGCTTTTTTTCTCTTGTAATGTAAATGTATCAGAAGAATCTGGTTTCCTGAGAATTGTATTTTTATCAAATACATTAGGGTCGAGATATACTGTACCGGATTCATCATCACGATAATAGATCTCTACGTTCTGGAATTCAGCATTGTCTTCTCCTTTGCTGATCAAGACACCAGTTTCTTTATTATTCCCTCCCTGAGTTACATAATCCTGTGGAACAACGTAAAAATCTTTGGTAGTAACGGAAGACTTTGGAATCTTAAGTCCGGTAACATCCTGCAGGATCAGTTCCAGATCCAGATATCGTTCCTGAGCGTAACGTACCATAGAGCCGTTGATAGTCAGAATTCCCAGATTGATTCCGTTGTATTTCTGAATAGAGAATCCGGCAGTGACAGTTTCATTATCTTTTGAGAAACGCACTTTTACACTGGAAACGTCCGATAATTCTTTGACATTTTCATCATTCAGGAGGATCACAACTGTCCATTTGTCATCCTTGATCAACTTGTAGACGGTATCTCCCTTTTGGATCTTCGTATTATCTTTAACGCTTTTTTTCTCGTAATCTTTTTTGTTCAGCATATCTTCAGTTACCTTTGTAACATCGATATTTTCATAACCGTCCGTGGAATAAACGATGATACCGTCAGATTCTGCATTATAGATCTGCAGTCCCTCTTGACCTTCTGCTGTCATGGCGTCTAACTGTGCCTGACGGCTTTGACTTGATTTCCCGTCCAGTACAGTAGAAATACTGTCTTTTAAGGAATAAACATCGTCAAATTGCTGCTCATTGAAATTCTCGCAGAAGGCCTGCGTTTTTACTACAAACAGATCTTGTTCTTCCGTAGTGAGTGTCTGGGTATCTTTGGTTGTCTCTTCAAAGCTCAGTTTTTTGTCCGAAAGTGAATAGACACGACTCTTAGCACCTACTTTGCTTCCTTCTGTCGCAAAAAAATTGACGTATCCTGACCCATCTGATTTTACGATCTGTTCATCTCTGATCACAAATCCTGTATAGGCATTATCTTTGAGGATAGAACCTTCTCTGACTTCATATGCGGAAATATGTTTTCCGGTCAGATACAGAAGCACCGTTACGATCAGATATATCAAGATTACACCATAAATTGCAATTCCGATATTCATATGCCATTTTTTCTGATATACCTTTATATTTGTTAACTCTTTATTAGCCAAAGCTTTCCGGCCTCCCTAATCTAATAATCTGAGAGCTGCACCCCCAAGGTAGTCAAAATGCTTTCCCTGGAAGCTGTCTTTTGATCTCATCAACTCTAACAGCTCGTCCTTTAATTTCCACCAGCTGGTCCCCCAGTTACAAAATACAGCATCTTTCTCCGGAATTCTGCTGAATAGACGCTCTACTGCAATCTCTGGATTCAGATATTCAAGAAAGACCATAAGCCGGTTAAGATAATCTTCTTTCGAGCATAGAGTTATTGTACCATTTTCATAGTCTTCACACAACCTTGTGTTTTTGGCAATGTAAAGAGAATGTGCTTTCACCACCTGAACTTTTAATGCAGATAATACTTTGGCCGTCTCAACAGCATCTTCCAGGTCATCCTGAGGAAGATTTAGAATCACATGTGTGCAGATCTCGAATCCATATTGATGAATCATCAGAACTGCATCAATGAATTCTGCAAGACTATGGCCCCGGCTGATTAGATTCAATGTATGACAGTTGGTCGTCTGAAGTCCCAGCTCTATCGTAATGTGAACATGATATATTGAGGCAAATTCCTGTAAGACCTCCAGATAATCCTGACGGATACAATCCGGTCTTGTAGAAATCGCAATTTCTACGATATCAGGAACAGAAACGGCCTCTTTAAGATAAGCTCTGAATTGTTCCAGTGGAAGGAACGTATTTGTATAATTTTGAAAATATGCAATAAACTTATGAGCATGATATCTCTTTTCAATATGCTCTCTTGTTTTTTCCAACTGTTCACAGACAGGAATCTGACTGTCCATTGCTTCAAATCCTGTTCCAGCTTCCGCACAAAAGCTGCAGCCCTCTCCTGTGATTCGATTTGGACAGGTTAGCGGCAGGTTAATCGGAAGTTTATAAACTTTTTCATGATATTTATTTTTTAAATATTCAGAATATGGATAATAAGGAAGTGTTTTGTCCATCTGATATTTTTTTCCTTTCAGAATGTATATTTTTATATGCCTTCATCCATACTAAGGACAGTATGATAAAGGAGGAAAACATATGAAATGGTTTGATAATACTGCATTAACACTGGTGATCATCGGTGCAGTCAACTGGCTCTTAGTAGGAATATTTAAACTGGATCTGATCGCTGTGATCTTCGGAAATCTCTCCTGGTTATCCCGAATTATCTACACGATCGTCGGATTATGCGGATTATATCTGATCAGTCTTTATGGAAGAATCGACGGCTCAGATTAAAAGTCTTTCTTTTTCATTTATTTATTACAAAGTAAGAGGGGAATCCCAATGTTGAGACGCCCCTCTTATTATTCGTTCTTTTCTGGAATTGCTTTAATTAGAGTTGTCATATCCTGATAAAGCAATGCTTTCGTGTCGGCTCCCATCACAATAGAGATATAAGGGTGATCATTCTTGTCTTTTTCCAGAAGGACAAGACAATTCCCCGCTGGATCAGTAGTTCCGGTCTTTCCGCCGATAATCGTAACATTGTCAGGAGACTGGGCTTCACCGGTTGCATAATAATTCGTAGGCTCCCATGTTACTTGTCGCACAGTTCCGTCTGCACCTGTAATATCCGCTGTGTAGGAATCAGAGCTGATAATCTCTACAAATTCATCATATTTCAGACATTCCTGAAAAATCAGATAGAGATCATATGCGGTTGTATAATGATTTTCATCATGCAGACCACTGGAATTAACAAAATGAGTTCCTGTGGCCATAAGCTTTTTGGCTTCTTCATTCATCATATCAGCAAATTTATCCATCGTTCCACCGATATATTCTGCAATGGCAACTGCATTATCATTCCCGGAATATAGAAGAAGTCCATTCAGCAAGTCTGACAGCGTCAGTTGATCGCCTGACTCCAGACCACAGGTTTGTTCATCATAGGCAAAGCTATCTTTATCTGCATTCTCAGATACTGTAACCTCTCCATCCAGATCCCCATATTTCAATGCCACCAGTGCAGTCATAAGTTTTGTTGTGCTGGCTGGATATACTTTATCAAACATCTGATAAGAAAAATCAACTTGTTTACTATCCAGATCAAACAACGCAGCTGAATGAAGCGATTCAGTATCAGAAGCTGTAATACCTTCCAGGTCTACATTTCCTGAAGCTACACAAAGGTCAGTTGCAAACAGTTTTTCTGTATATAAGTTTTTATTATAATTCTTTGTTTCATATTCGGTAACTACATTCTCATCCCGTGAAAAGCAGACAATGAATAAAATAATTACAGCTGCTGAAAAAGCAAAAATCCATTTAAAATACCTACCGATACATTTCACGCCAATCCAGATCCCCTCTGTCAATTGCTAAGATAATAAGTTCGGCCGTTGCCAGATTCGTGGCCAACGGGATATTATACGTATCACACATCAGGATCACATCATTCAGATCCGGATCATGTGGTTTTGGATTCGATGGCTCTCTCAAAAAGATCAATGCATCAATGTCATTTTGCGCAATCTGTGCTCCAAGCTGCTGTTTTCCCCCCAGTGGGCCAGCCAGATATTTATGAACTTTTAAATTAGTAACTTCTTCGATTAATCGTCCGGTAGTTCCAGTAGCATAAAGACTATGTTTACTTAATATACCTCTATAAGCAATACAAAAATTCTGCATCAATGCCTTTTTTGAGTCATGTGCTATCAGACCGATATTCATAGTTTTCACTCCTTATTGGTATTTTTTTGGCTGCAATCCAACATTTAGAACAAGTCCTATTCCTATATACAGACTGACAAGAGACGTCAGTCCATAACTGACAAATGGTAATGGGACGCCCGTATTAGGCAGTATCTTTGTAGCAACACCGATATTGATAAAGCTCTGTATTCCAATCAGACCACCAATACCACAACAAATAATTCTTCCTGCCAGGTCCTGCGATCGCATTCCTATTAAAATACATTGTATCACAATTAACAGCAATAAAGCAATAACGATACAACTTCCAATAAAACCAAGTTCTTCTCCAATAATGGCAAAAATAAAATCTGTCTGAGGTTCCAGAATAAAATTACCGTTCTTTACAGAAGTTGTAGTGTTATTGTTCAGTCCTTTTCCCGTCAGCTGACCGGAACCAATTGCCATCACCGAATTTTTCTGCTGATATGCCTCATCACTTTCATACTTTTCCGGTTCAATAAAAGCAAGAATTCGTTTTTGCTGATATGGTTCCAGAATTTTCTGATCCGGCTGGACAACAATACTCAGGAAAATAACAGCAACTGGAATGAGAATCACCAGTACTGTTCCAATAAACTTATAACTCAGTCCTCCAATGTAGATCATCAGACAGATGACCAGTGCCGTACAGATGGTTGTAGATAAGTTCGGTTCAACAATGATCAGTGCCAGTGGAATTCCGGCCAGTATGGCATACTTTAAAAGGGTAAATTTATCATTAATATCTTCCTCATGTTCCATAATAAACTTGGAAAAAAAGAGGATCAGCAGAATTTTTGCCAGTTCAGACGGCTGAAAAGTCGTGAATCCAAGATCAATCCAGCGTGTCGCACCATTGACATTTGTTCCGGCAACCAATACAAATCCCAGAATTGCAATTGTAAACAGATACATCAGCCAGTAAAAATTCAAAATCCACATATAGTCTATCAATGAAACAATGATCATTACTATGATTCCCAGAATAACACCAAATAACTGTTTTCCCTGTAAAGAAGCTTTTGCGCTTCCAACCACCAGGACACCCAGTATAGATAGTGCCAGCACGGACAATACCAGGGCAAATTTGTAATTTTTTAATTGATATGGTTTTGTAAATCTATGTGATCTCAAGTTTCTTCTCCTGTGAATGTAATAATGACTTGTGTTCGTTTAATCTCTACATTAAAATCATCTTCTGTAAGTTCCATATACTTGGACAATGCTTCATACAATTCTCTGCAGATATTGTCATAAACTGCAGGAGTACAACTTACGCGGTCAGATACGACCAGCGCTTTCAGCCGTTCCTTCGCGATCGCAACAGAAGATCTGTTTAACATCTGCTCTTCCTCCTAATCTTTCTTGAATATGTGTGAAAGTTTAGAAAAGAATCCATTTCCAGTATCCAGATCTAAAAACGGAACTTCAATACCTAAAATACGTTTACAGATATTAAGATAGGCTTTTCCTGCTTTTGCGTCAAGACCGACAACGGGTTCTCCCTGATTCGTTCCAATGACTACCTGTTCGTCATCCGGAAGAGCACCGATCAATGGAACAGATAAAATTTCCGTGACATCGTCTACCGACATCATATCTCCTCTTTTTACCATATCCATCCGGATCCTGTTGATCACAAGGTCAATTTTGTGCAGATGATTTTGCTCCAGAAGTCCGATGATGCGGTCAGCATCCCGGATTGCGGATACTTCCGGAGTTGTCACAACAATTGCACGGTCTGCACCGGCAATTGCATTTTGAAATCCCTGTTCAATTCCGGCCGGGCAGTCCAGAAGTATATAATCAAATTCTTCTTTTAATTCAGAAGTTAATTTCTTCATCTGTCCCGGAGAGATTGCAGACTTGTCCTTTGTCTGTGCAGAAGGCAGAAGATAGAGATTCTCGTATCTCTTATCTCTGATCAGCGCCTGTTTTAACCGGCAGGATCCTTCAATGACATCTACCAGATTATAAACGACCAGATTCTCGAGTCCCATTACGACATCAAGATTCCGAAGCCCCAGATCTGTATCGATCACTACGACTTTTTTATCAAAAGTAGATAGACCTGCTCCTATATTTGCGGTTGTTGTGGTCTTGCCGACTCCGCCTTTTCCTGATGTAATTACGATAACTTCGCCCATGAATAACTTCCTCCTATAACCGGTTTTACTTCAATATTTCCAATACGCAGTTTCTTCGGCTGCATATGGAGTGCTGCAATAATGGCATCGTTTCTTCCGGACGCGCCGGCAATCACAGTACCATATATGGTACCAGTGACTACGACATTACCTTTGGATGCAACGGTTGCTCCGGCATCTACATCACCAATTACAACAATACTTGTCTCAGATTCCAGTATCTGTCTCCCTCTTAGTGTACCTTTATAGAACTGACCGTCCCTCTCATGGATCATTTTCAGGCTTTCATCCAACATTCGCTTGTGAATCTGTTCATTATCCGTATTTCTTTCAATAATACATCGAATTTGTATGTCAGCAGCGTCCTGGATGACATCTGTCATCCGGCGCTCTTCCTCTTCTGTGAAAGCACGGCCTTCATATTCTATCGCCATATCAGCATGATGAAAAAAATGTGCTGATGATTCGAACTTTTTTTGGGTCTCTTCTAAAAGCTCGTCAAAAGGCATGTCCGAATCAAAGTATATGGTAATGCCGTATTTGTTACTCTTAATGAGAACAGGATCTTTCACATATGCTCATCCTTTCTATTTTAATCTCCTCCGGAAGCTCCGGTCGTAATACTTGATGCCTGCCCGGTAATGATCTCATCTTCCGGGGTTATCTGATAATAGTATTCCATAAGATCATTTCCGATCTCAGCAGCATAAGTGGAACTGTATCCATTCGCGATACGGATTGCAAATGCTACCTCCGGACTTTCACTCGGCGCAAAGCCAACGAACAGACCGTGGTCGGGATGAGTCTGACTCTGTTGTGCAGTACCTGTCTTTCCAGACAGTGCTAAACCACTCGCATTTAATTTTGAAAATATATCACTGTGCGCAGTAGTTACCACCGCACGCATTCCATTATGAACAGCTGTCCAGGTAGAATCAGAAACACCGGTTACGGTATTCTTTACTTCAGGGGTATAATCCTTGATCGTTTTGCCGTCTACATCCGTAACCTTATCAATCAGGCTCAGGTCGTAGACCGTTCCTTTATTCGCAACTGCTGTGATATATCTTGCAAGCTGGCTTGTCGTATAGTTGTTCGTACCCTGTCCAATGGCAGAAGGTATCGAAGCTTCATCTGAGATCTGTGGCTCAGATTCGGGGATCTCAAGACCGGAAGTATCTCCAAGTCCGAACATTTCAGCATATTTTCTTAATTTCTCAATTCCTGCGTCGCTGGAATAATAAGACTGCGTTGCGTCCCCGGTATCATTGTCAGAACTGATCTGAGACGTTCCGGTACTGGTCAGTCCCAGGCGGTATCCCACTTCGTAGAAGAAACTGTTACAGGAATTCTGGATAGCCCCTTCTACATTCAGACTGCCATGTGCAGATGGATAGATCCAGCACTTTGGATGTGGCGTAACTTTCTTGTATTCCCCGTAACATGGCAGATATGTTCCAATGTCAATGACACCTTCTGTAAGTCCGGCAATGGCTGCCAGAGGCTTATAAGTGGAACCTGGTGCAGTCTTTTCCTGTGTTGCATTATTATAGAATGGTCTGGACTGATCGGTGACCAGTTTATTATAGTAATCAGAATCCATCGTATTGGCCAGACGATTATTGTCATAACCAGGATAAGATACACATGCCAGTACTTCGCCTGAATTCGGATCCGTAACTACGACAGAACCGGTACACGGCTCAAGCCCCAGCTGCCCCGCAGTGATATCCAGCGTTTCAATCTTTCCGCGGATAAAATCATAGGCACCGATGCTTCCGCTGCTCAGTCCGTTATACTGTTTCTCGTCATATTCCAGAATATTCTGCTCATAGAGCATCATACAGATCTGACGTCCGGTAATCGTACCATCTTTGATCATATAACGATATACCAGTTTATCAAAACTGTTATCCGAATCAATATAGTCCAGGATATATGCAATCATTCCCTGATAAATCTCACTGGAATCGGAATATTCACCCTTAGATGCAACATAATCTTTTAATAGAGAAGTATCGACCCAGTTTTGAGAGATTGCGTAATTCAGATACGTATATACATTAATGGATTCCTCTGTTTTCCATGCCTGATAAGTAGAATCTTTTGAGTCAATTTTATCAGGGATAAGGACACCCGTCCCATTCGTCAGTACATCTGATACCAGATAAGTTAAGTACGCCTGGATCTCTTTGGGCTGATCTTTATAAGCTGCCGCATCCGGATCAGAAAACACCTCTGAAACTTTTTGTTTTACCTCTTCTTTTCTGGAAGCAAATGCCGCTGCCACCTCTTGTTCAGCAGTACCGGCATCATCGGCAGTAAAGTGGCTCATATCCAGAATATCATTATTGATAAATGCATTATACACATCACCGATCGGAATAATGACATCACTGCCGTCTGTTACCTGATTCCGGTCATAATTTAATGTATTCTGGATCTTTGCAAGCAGAATTCCTGCGAGCTCCTGCTCAATGATATTATATGCCGCTTTCTGTAAATCTGCATCGATGGTAAGATAAACGTCATTTCCGGCTTTGGGATCCTTCCCTTTTACGGTTTCAATCACTCTTCCAACACTATTGACATAAAGCTTGACTTCACCTTTTTCTCCTTGCAGGACGGAATCCAGTGTCTTTTCCAGACCAGATTTTCCTACCGTATCCGTTTTATCATATTTTTCCTGATCTTCCTCACTTAATGCATCGTATTCTTCCTGAGAGATCTGTCCGGTATAACCGATCATATTCGCAAAACATTCGCTGTCTGTATACCTGCGGAGAGATTCTTCTTCAATGTTGACCCCCTGAAGCTCATCCAGATGTTCCATGATCACAGCAACTGTTTCGTCGCTGACATCCTCTGCAATGGTAGTCGTAATGTACTTCTGATAATTATTCAGAGATAAATTATAACGGATATTGACCAGTTTTAAGACTTCTTCCTTCTCCATTTCAGACTGATCAATTCCATACCCATTCAGATCATCGGTACACAGATAATCCATCAGCCCTTCTGCTGTGATATTTTTCTGTTTCTTGGAAAGCTGGTCAATCGTCTTTTTTCCATATACATCGGCAATAAATCTCAGTTTCTGTGTCTCATTTTCAGCAACGAATTTGTAATTATTATTACTGTCAAGAATAATACCAAAGTCATTAATTACGGTATCGCCGTTTACTTCCACCATATTGATAACACTCGTTATCACCTGATTGATAATTTTATTTTTCTGCTTAATACTGTCATACTCTCCATTATCTTCGATCGTAACGGAATAAGCCAGTTCATTATAAGCCAGAAGCTTTCCGTTCCGGTCATAAATATTTCCACGGGTTCCCTGCACCTCCTTGGTTTTCTGGATCTGCAGTTTATAGTCATCAAAGTATTCCTGCCCTTTCACGATCTGCAGATAAAAAACTCTCTGGACCAGAATTGCAGACAGTACGCAAAATACAATGATCATAACAAATATTCGGGATTGTACGACTTCAGCGATGCCGGATTTGATCCGGTCCCATAAACTATACAAATTTACTAGCACTCCTTTGTTCTTCTGCTTCAAGTTTCTTGTTAATCTGTAATATAATCTGATACAAAACCAGAGTCACCAGAATGGTATAGACCAGTTCAGGTAAAATCAGACGTATCAGATAAGTCCCAAAAGCGAAATCTCCTTGCAGCAAATGCAGAAAGAAATAGCATGCAAGCCCATAGATCAGTTCACTGGCTGCGATCAGCGCAATCGGAAGCTTGATATCGTCATCATAAAACAATCTTCGGAAAGATCCATTGATATATCCGATTACTGCAAAAAGAAGTATATGGAATCCCAGTATGTTTCCCCAGAATACATCTACCAGAAGTCCTGAGAATACACCAACAGCCATTCCTTCCTTCTTTCCTCTCATAAACCCGACCGATGAAGTGACAATGATCAGAAGATTCGGTTTTATAGAAGCAAATGACAGCCTGTGAAAGACCGTGCATTCTAATAGAAAGCAAACGACAATGATAATAAAAGTAATAAACTTTCTTTTCATAATCTAATCTCCCTTTTTGCTGTCATTTGTATCATCTTTTAATAGTTCCTGTTTCGTCGTTGTGATAACAAGGACTTCCTGCAGTTTGGTGAAATCCACAGCAGGAGTAATATACCCTGACCGCGTGAGGTTGTTGGAATCTACTTCGATTTCACTGATATATCCGATAAACAACCCCTGCAGAAATCTGCTGCTGACATGAGAAGTCACAACCTGTTCTCCAACTTCAATCTCATTATCGTTGTTGGCCAGTTTTTCAAAGCGTATTCTTCCATCAGACATCTGTTTCAGATCTCCACGTACAATACAGGTATCAGAAGTGGAAAGGATCATAGCACTGATATTACTGGAATCATCAATGATAGAACGAACTCTCGCATAGTTTGGCCCGACTTCTGTAACAATGCCGACCAGACCGCTTCCTGCAAGGACATTGCAGTCTACTTTGATTCCATCATTACTTCCTTTATCAATCGTAAAATCATTAAACCAGTTGCTTCCGTTATTCGCAATTACATGTGCTCCGATCTTCTCGTAATCAGAATAATTCTGATCCAGCTTATACAGATCTCTCAGCCGTTCCAGTTCATACTGCTCCTGCCGAAGCCGGGTGTTATCGATCGTTAGTTCGTCGACTTTCGTCTGAAGTTCTTTATTTTCTTTCTTCATCTCTTCCAGTGTTTTGAAATTCTCGGACAGATCACTCATAAAACGCCCCACATAACTGATTCCTTTTTGCATCGGAATGACAGTATAATTCGCGATCATCCGCAACGGTCCGGTACCATCTGTAACCTGTTCTACTCCAAGAAGGATCACGCTGCATACGATAATAATTATCAGCCAGTATTTACTTGGGAAAGAAGATTTATTTTTTGTCTTCATTATCTCATCCACCTATAATTTTCATCAATCATTGAATATGCGAGTTTTCGTAATTCTTTTGACATAATAATCTTTTTCAGGCCATTGACAGAACAGATATCTGGTTCCAGGGCCGTCCGGGTCTTAATTCCTACCATCTGCTCAATATAAAGTTCCAGTCCCGGCATGTTAGCAACTCCACCGGTCAGAAAAATACCATTTTCATGAATTGCTTTTCGGACTTCCGGTGGTGTTCTGTCTAATAAGGATAAAATGGCACGTACACATTCCATAAGCGGATCTTTCATGGCTGCTCTCACAAGGTTGATAGAGATTGGCTTACGGGTCGGCACACCGGTGATCAGATCTCGTCCTGCTACCACAAGTACAGATTCGGCATCATCTGTAAAAACCCCAAAATTTTTGCGGAGAGCTTCCGCGGTCAGCCTTCCGATCAGGAAGTCATGGCTATGTCGTATCAGCGTAATAATACCATTATCGAACGTTGCTCCGCCGACCTTAATCAGCTGGTTAAAAACCATTCCTCCTCCGGCAATCACAGATATCTCCGTGGTCTCTCCGCCGAAATTGGCGATCATGGTTCCCCTTGTATTCTTAATATCCAGGTTCAGGCCAACCGCATCCGCGATTGATCTTTCTACGATATTTACTTCTTTCGCTCTTGCAGTCGAATGAATCACCAGATCAAAGAAGGCTTTCTTCTCAACTTCAGTGACATCTGTAGGAACTGCGATCACGTATTCTGATCCTCTGGAAAATTGTCTTCCCCTCTTTAAAAGATTCTGAAGAAGGAACTGCATGTCATTAAATCTTGAGATTACCCCCTCTTTCATGGGAAATGCAATCTCTATCGTCGATGGTGCTTTTCCATACATCTCATATGCATCGTCGCCAACTGCGAAAATATCTCTATCACGATTATTCTTAAACGCGATTACATCTTTTTCTTTCCAGATCGTATCTTTTTTCTTATCATAGACCTTGATATCATAAGATCCAAGATCAAGTCCGTATACATTTCTTGCCATCTGACAGGGTCCTTTCTACAATATGCCCGCCTCCCGAAAGCTGATATAACAATTATTGCCAATGATGATATGATCTAACAGCTCAATTCCGATCAATGCACCTGCATCCAGAATCCGCTTGGTTGTCAGCATGTCTTCCCGGCTGGGAGTCGGATCACCGCTGGGGTGATTATGCATAATTACAATAGACACAGCATTTTTTTGCAATGCTTCTATGAACAGCTCTCTCGGTGTGATCAGGGAAGAATTCACTGTCCCTTTTGAAATATTTGTTTCACCGATCAGCTTTGATTTCGAGTTTAACATCAACAGTTTCATGATTTCCTGTTTTTCATGCCGCAAATCTTCCATATAATAATTAGCTATTGTGTCCGGACGTGTGAAGCTTAAAGTATCTTCGTAAGAAGCTTTGGAAAGGCGTTTTGCCAGTTCTGAGATACAGGATATCTGGACCGCTTTCACCTTACCGATGCCCTTAATCTTCATTAGTCTTTCAATGTTAAATTGATGGATTCCCAGAATTCCGGTTTCTCCGGCATGATAGAGAATCCGCCTTGCCAGAGAAAGTGCATTTTCCCCTCTGGTGCCGGTACGTAATAGAACGGCCAGCAATTCAACATCACTTAAACTGCCGGCTCCCTTTCGGATGCATTTTTCATATGGGCGTTCATCCGCCGGCAGTTCTTTCATGGTATTTGACTGATTCATCTTATCTTTAGATTCGCTTGACACTCATAACAGAACTTATAAGAAACGATATATTATTACGGAAAGAATCACGCCAATAATACTAGCCATGGTTATCTTGATCGAGAGTCCGAAGGTAACAACCAGAACTCCAAGGTTTAGAACGATTGGTTCGTCCAGCCCAAAAGACTGTCCGTAGCTTAACCAGGAAAGTGCAGGCACCCCTTCAGCCAGCATTCCTATGAAGCCACCAAGTACAATTCCACCTAAGATAAGCAGAAATAAGGCCCAGGCGTTTTTGCTTCCTTTTCCTTTCATATGTACTCCTCCTCGTTTTTTATCTATCTAAAAAACTCAATACATTTTATCACATTTAAAAAAAAGTGTATAGACTTATCCCATTAAATTTTTCTTAAGCATCCGACCGCTTGTCGAATGGATGATATTTTTTGGCGATCATTTCTGCCACTTTTAGTCCATCCATGGCGGCTGATGTAATACCGCCTGCATAGCCTGCACCCTCGCCACAGGGATAGAGACCGCCGACGCAGCTCTGTAATGATTCATTTCTCAGAATCCGTACTGGAGAGGAAGTCCGGCTTTCGACTCCGGATAAGACAGCATCGTCTCTGGAGTATCCCGGAATCTTGCGGTTAAAGCTTCGGATTCCTTCTTCCAGTGATTCTGCAATTTCATCTGGAAAAATCTGTCTTACATTGCTCCAGTTATAACCGCCTTTTAGGTTCGGACAGATACTTCCCGGTCCGTGGGAGCTCTGGTTCCGGCAGAAATCTCCAAAAAGCTGTACCGGAATCTTCCCCTGTCCTGCCTTATATGCTGCTTCTTCCAGTCTACGCTGAAATTCCATTCCCGAAAGTGCATGTTCCTTTCCATAATCCTCAGGCGTGACTGTAACAATAACTGCACTGTTGGCATTCTCCCCGTCTCTTCTGCTATAACTCATTCCGTTTACTGCAAGACGCCCTTCTTCTGAAGACGCATTGACTACATATCCTCCAGGGCACATACAGAAGGTATAGACACCTCTTCCATTTTCCAGATTTGCAGTCAATTTATACGGAGCTGCCGGAAGGGAATCAGGATATCCGGTTCCATATTGATCTTCATTGATCATGGATTGTGGGTGTTCGATCCTTACCCCTACAGCAAATGCTTTTGCTTCCATTTTTATATTCCGGTGTTCCAGCATCACAAAAGTATCTCTCGCACTGTGACCAATCGCAAGAACTGCCGTATCCGTATTCAGCAGATAGGTTTCATTCGTTTCATGATCCAGTACCTTCAGAGCACAAAGAGTTTTCTCCTGATCGACGATAGAAGTCTGAATATCAATGACCTGTGAATGAAACCGCACTTCTCCGCCATGTGAACAGATAAAGTCACGCATATTTTTTACCACAGATGCCAGGATATCCGTTCCAATATGCGGTTTACTTTGATACAGGATTTCTTCTGGTGCTCCATGTTCTACAAAAATTTCCAGTACTTTGGTGTTGCGTCCCAATTTATCATTTACCAGCGTATTCAATTTCCCATCTGAAAATGTTCCTGCACCGCCCTCTCCGAACTGCACATTCGAATTCGGATCTAATGTTCCACCATTCCAGAATCGTTCCACGTCCTCCATCCGTTTCGTGACATCAGCTCCACGCTCCAGAAGAATTGGACGGTATCCGGAAAGTGCCAGCATATATCCGCAGAACAGACCGGCCGGCCCTGTGCCGATCACTACAGGCCGGTGTTTCAGAAACTGATTTCCCGTCACCGGAAATTCATAGGAAGACTCCCTGATTCCAAAAGAAATCTGACCGCCTCGCACTTTCTTTTTTACCGCAGACTCATTCCTTACATTCACATTTACGGAATATACATAGAATAACTCCGGCTTCTTACGCGCATCCAGCGACTGCTTCTTAATGCGATAAGAAAGAAGGGCATCTTCTTTGATCCGGAGTATTTTTAATATTTTTCTTTTCAGATCATTTTCTGAATGATCTACAGGCAATTTTAGCTGATTGATTTGAATCATGACTTTTCTCCTTAATCTCGTGATACACAGGCACATCCCGCAAGTGCTCCGGTCGTCCAGGCCCATTGCAGATTGTATCCGCCACAGATCCCATCAACGTCCAGGAGTTCACCTGTCAGATACAGCCCCGGAACGTATCTGGATTCCATAGTATCCGGATGAATTTCAGTCAATGGAACACCACCGGCACATACCTGGGCATTTTCAAAACCATTCGTATCTGTAATGGTTAGAAGACCGGCTTTGCAGATATCTGCGAAATGTCTCACTTGTTGTTTTGTCAGCTCTGAGACTTTCTGATTCATACGGATTCCAGCCTGTTCCAGAAGTCTTGGAATCAGTTTTTTGTGAAAGATTCCCGTCAGAAACTCTCCACATGCCATAGATTCTCTGCCGGTTCTGCGTCGGTTCAGATATGATACAAACTCAGATTGTTCCAGATCCGGAATCAGATCAAGCTGTACCTGTACTTTCCGTTTCTCATACAATCCTTTTGCCACATAGCGGCTGACCTGAAATACCGGAATTCCAGAGATCCCGTAAGCTGTAACCTGCAGCTCCCCACGATCAGAAGCAACGATTTCCCCATCGATCCTTGCAGAGACAGTGGCCTCGGTACGTACACCGGATGCTTTGGAATACGGATGTTTTGCCACCTTTAATTGTACCAGTGCCGGAACTACCGGCTCCATGGAATGTCCAAGTGATTTTGCAAGGGTATAGCCGCTTCCATCGGATCCCAGTGCTGAAGAAGCCTTTCCACCACAGGCAAGAATTACTGCGTCGGCCAGATATTTCTGTTCTTTTGCACTCACGCGAAAACCCTTTGCATTTCTGGTCACCGAATCGACAGATATTCCGGTATGCACCTGAACCCCCAGCCTCTCTGCTTCCAGAAGTAAAAGCTCCAGTACCGTAGACGCCTGGTCAGAGCGCGGATACACATAATCTCCCCGCATTTTGAACATAAGCCCGAGCGACTGAAAGAAAGCGAGCGTATCTTTCACAGGGAAACGGGCAAGAATATTTTCTGCAATTTCCGGATGTTCACTACGATAACAGGACGGGTTCTGCAGTAGATTTGTAAGATTGCATCTTCCATTTCCTGTTGCCAGTATTTTCTTTCCAGGCGAATCTTTTTGTTCCAAAAGAATGATCTGTGCTTTTTGACTCTTTCTCGCGGCCATAATAGCTGCCGTCAGTCCGGAAGCACCGCCCCCGATGATGATGACTCTTTTCATACATTCTCCTATAATGTTACAATTCCTGCACGTTTCAAATACTCCAAAGACATGAGAATTCCAAGTTTTGCATGCGGCCAGGTCAGTCCTCCCTGAAAATAGACCGCATATGGCGGCTTGATCGGACCGTCTGCACTCAGTTCAATGGACGAACCCTGGACAAATGCTCCGGCAGCCATAATCACATTGCTGTCATAACCGGGCATTGGCCATGGCTCAGGCGTAACGTAAGAATCCACCGGTGCCGCAGCCTGAATTCCTTTGCAAAATTCAATGACACCTTCCGGAATGCCAAATTCTACAGCCTGAATGATATCATGACGTTCTTCTGTACTATCTGGAATAACATAATATCCCAGCTTCTCATAGATATTTGCAGCAAAAATAGCTCCCTTTAATGCTCCCGCCACAACGGTCGGTGCCAGGAAAAGACCCTGATAAAAATCTTTCATAACACCGAGGGAAGCACCGACTTCCCTTCCGAGTCCCGGAGAAGTCAGACGGTATCCACAAGCCTCGATGAGATCACTTCGCCCGGCAATATATCCACCGATCGGAGCCAGACCGCCTCCCGGATTTTTAATCAGCGAACCGACGACCATATCTGCACCTACATCGCTTGGCTCGATCATCTCCACAAATTCCCCGTAACAATTATCTACCATACAGATGACATCCGGTTTGATCTCTTTTACAAACGCAATCAGTTCCCCAATCTGAGAAACGGAAAAACTCGGGCGGGTCTGGTAGCCTTTGGAGCGCTGAATCGTGACAAGTTTCGTTTTTTCATTGATAGCTTTTTTAATATTTTCATAATCAAAAGTACCATCTGCTAACAGATCTACCTGAGAATAGGTAATGCCATATTCTGCAAGAGAACCATTAGATGGACGGATCCCGATTACTTCTTCCAGAGTGTCATAAGGTTTTCCTGCTGGTGAGAGCAATTCGTCTCCCGGTCTTAAATTGGCTGCAAGGGCCAGAGAAAGCGCATGTGTTCCACAGGTGATCTGTGGACGGACCAGTGCACTTTCTGTATGAAAAACAGATGCATAGACCTGTTCCAGAGTGTCTCGTCCCAAATCATCGTATCCATAGCCGCTTGCATAGTTAAAGCAGCCGGCACGCACTTTGTTCTCCTGCATTGCCTTAATTACCTTCAACTGATTATATTCCGCGATCTGATCGATCCGGTCAAACCGTTCTTTCAAACCGGATTCAATTGCAAGACCAAAATCCAGAACTTCCCGGCTGATTCCAAGTTCTTTATACATTTCTTCTATTTGTGACATTCTTTCATAAATTCCTTTCTCTTAATCTTTATAACCAAAAGCATCCTCCGTATATTGAACCATTGTCTGTAAGATACGGTCTTCATCATAATCATAGATTTCCTTATTAATCCAGATCACCTGTCGTTCTCTTTTAAACCAGGTGATCTGCCTTTTGGCGAAATGTCTGGTATCTCGTTTGATCGTATAGACTGCTTCTTCTATGGAACATTCTCCGTCAAGATATGCAAGAATTTCTTTATATCCGAGTCCCTGCATGGATACCATATCTCTGGTACAGCCCATTGCCTTTAAGCGCTTTACTTCTTCCACCAGTCCTTCTTCCATCATCTGATCCACGCGTCGGTCAATCCTCTGATACAGATGTTGTCTGTCATCATTCAACACAAAGTAAACAAACTGATACGGCGATTCTTTCTGTCGTTCTTTTTCATTATGTTCTGAGATCAGCTGCCCTGTCTGGTGATAGAATTCCAGTGCACGAATCACGCGTTTTATATTATGCGCATGAATCTCCTCTGCTGCTTTCGGGTCTGTCTTCTTTAACTGTTCATAGAGAAGCTCTGCTCTTCCGGAGTCTGCAATCGCTTCCAGTTCTTTCCGATAACCATCATCCTGAGGGTTATCAGCAAAGTCAATATCATACAACAGTGCCTGGATATAAAAACCAGTTCCGCCTACTACAATCGGAATATGCCCGTGGGAATAGATTGTTTCCATTGCTTCTTTTGCCATCTGCTGAAAGCGGACAACATGAAATTCTTCCGAAGGATCCAGCTCATCCACCAGATAGTGTGGCACCCCGTCCATCTCCTCCGGCCGGATCTTTGCAGAACCGATATCCATATGCTTATATATCTGCATGGAATCAGCAGAGATGATCTCTCCGCCAATGGCTTTTGCGAGGCCTATCGATGCTTTTGTCTTGCCGACTGCAGTAGGCCCTGTTAGAACTACTAATGGTTTTTTCATTTCTATACGATCCTTTTAAATTTCTTTTCCAGTTCTTTCTTTGTCATAGCGATGATCGTTGGTCTTCCGTGTGGACAATGGTACGGATTTTCCAGAGTCAGAAGCTCTCCAATCAAAGTATCAACCTCTGCAGCAGACAACTTCATATTGCCTTTGACTGCCGCCTTACAGGACATAGACGCAATCTTTTCATCAATGATTTCCGGAGACAGATTCCGGTTTAGTTCATCAGAAAGCCCGTCCAGCATCTGCAGAAGCAGATCCTTCTTGGCAATGCTGAACAGATTATCCGGTACCGCACGGACAGCATAAGAATCCTGACCAAATTCCTCTATCTCAAATCCGATCCTTGTGAACTGATCCATATATTGGTTTAATAGTTCCGCCTCCTGCATACTTAAGTTCAGAATGATCGGCGGACTGATCATCTGCGAAGTATATTCTCTCGTCTTCATCGAACGGAGCGTTTTCTCATATAATACTCGCTCATGGGCCGCATGCTGATCTATGATATAGAGGCTGTCATGATATTCTACCAGCCAGTAAGTCTCAAACACCTGCCCAATCAGCTTATATTCCGCTCTTGCCTCCTGTGTCAGAAGCTTCTCTTCGAATAGATCCAATTGTTTTCCTTCTGGAGCCGGATCTTCGTTTTTCACTTCATACGGTACTTTTGTTTCACGAATCGGGTCTCTTTCCACAGCATGAGAATCCTTTGCATAATCTTTTTTTCGAACCTCCTGCTCATGAGCTGCCATTACACGTTCCCGCATCTTCTTCATAAAATAATCCAGATCCCGTTCTTTCGGAACTGGAATCACAGCCTTAGCTGGCGCATCAGCGTGCGGCGCGGTCGGCTGACAGGATGGTTTTTCAGGCTCTGTCTTCCTGATTTTTGGAAGATCAATCTCTACCTGTGGGATCAGTTCTTTTTCATGCAGTCCCTGGTCCACAGCCGCATAAACCGTGTTATAGACTTCCTGCTGTCGGTTAAAGCGAAGCTCCATCTTCGTCGGATGTACGTTGACATCAATGGATTCTCCATCCATTGCAATATGAAGTACCACAAAAGGATACTTATGCTGCATGGTGTAATCCTTATATGCATCTTCGATTGCTTTCGAGATAATATTACTTTTTACGTATCTCCCATTGATATAATAATTTTCAAAATTACGGTTTCCCCTGGAGATCAGCGGTTTCCCGAGAAATCCTGTGATCTTCATCCCCATTGATTCATAATCCACCGGAAGCAGATTAGCTGCAATCTCTCTGCCATAGATGTGATAAATGACATCCCTCAGATTGCCATTTCCTGAAGTATGCAATTTAGACTGCCCATTATTCAGAAACTGAAAGGAAATATCCGGATGGGACAGTGCCATCCGAGTCATCAGATCACCGACATGACTTGCCTCTGTCATAGGAGTCTTTAAAAATTTTCTTCTCGCCGGAGTATTATAAAATAACTGGCGCACCAGAAAGGTTGTCCCATCCGGCGCACCGGTATCTTCCAGTTCTTCTTCTTTTCCGCCGGCAATCCGGTACATTGTTCCAAATGTCTGTTCTCTTGTCTTCGTGATCAGCTCCACCTGTGAGACAGCGGCAATACTCGACAGAGCCTCACCACGAAATCCCAGGGAACCGATGTGAATCAGATCATCTGCCGTTCGGATCTTACTGGTAGAATGTCTCAAAAAGGCTGCCGGAACATCTTCACGCTCAATCCCGCTCCCGTTATCCGTGATCCGAATCAGTGAGATTCCACCGTCCTTAATCTCGACAACAATGGCGGAAGATCCGGCATCAATTGCATTCTCTACCAGTTCCTTGACCACAGAAGCAGGTCTTTCGATGACTTCTCCGGCCGCAATCTTATCAATGGTTACGGAATCCAGTACTTGTATCTTATTCATAGTTTACCACCTGTTTTTCAGCTTATTCTGAAGCTGATACAATGTATTTAGCGCATCGATCGGCGTCAGATTCGCAAGATCCAGTTCTTTGATCTCGCGGATCACATCGTCATCTTTCACCGTGTCAAACAAGGACATCTGCGTCAGGTCCACTTCGTCATAATGCTTCGCCTTTGTTTTCGCAGGCTCCTGTCCATGAACCGCAATATCCTTGATCCTGCCGGTTATGTCAGCCTGAACCAGCTCTTCTACGATTTCTTTGGCACGGTTCGTAACAGACTCCGGCACGCCGGCCAGTCTTGCCACCTGAATTCCATAACTCTTATCCGCGCCTCCCTTTACGATCTTACGAAGGAAGATGATATCATCACCTTTTTCCTTGACCGCAATACAGTAATTATTGACATTGTCAATCTTACCTTCCAGTTCCGTCAGTTCATGATAATGGGTGGCGAACAATGTCTTCGCCCCCAGTAATTTGCTGTTACTGATATATTCGATGACTGCCCAGGCAATGCTTAATCCATCAAAGGTACTGGTTCCTCTTCCAATCTCATCCAGGATCAGAAGACTCTTGCTTGTCGCATTTCGCAAAATATTCGCAACCTCTGTCATCTCTACCATAAAAGTACTCTGTCCGCTCGCAAGGTCATCGGAAGCACCCACACGGGTAAAGATCCGGTCTACCACTCCGATATTGGCACTGGATGCCGGGACAAAAGAGCCAATCTGAGCCATCAGAACGATCAGCGCCGTCTGACGCATATAGGTCGATTTTCCTGCCATGTTCGGTCCGGTAATGACAGAAATACGGTTCTTTTTATCATTGAGATATGTATCATTGGCAATGAACATATCGTTTGGAATCATCTTTTCCACGACCGGATGACGTCCATCTTTAATATCAATGACTCCTCTTTCATTCATCTTCGGACGGACATAATTATTCTGTTCCGCTACCAGTGCCAGAGAGGCAAATGCATCGATCTGGGCGATGGCTTTTGCGGTATTTTGGATTCTTACAACTTCTTCACCAATCTTATCTCTGACTTCACAGTATAACTGATATTCCAGAGCATAGAGTTTATCTTCCGCACCCAGAATGGTATCTTCCAGTTCTTTTAGTTCCGGAATAATGTATCGTTCTGCATTGGCAAGCGTCTGTTTTCTGGTATAGTAATCCGGTACCAGATCCTTAAAAGAATTCGTAACCTCCAGGTAATATCCGAAGACTTTATTATACCGGATTCTTAAGTTCTTGATTCCTGTTTTTTCCCTCTCCTGTGCTTCCAGTTTCGCAAGCCAGTCTTTTCCGTCAGATTTGGCACTGCGCAGACGGTCTACTTCTTCATGATAACCGTCACGGATAATTCCGCCTTCCTTCATTGCAAGCGGAGGATCTTCTTTTATAGACTCTTTTACCAGGCTGCACAGATCTTCCAGCGTATCCAGACTTTCATACAGTTCTTTCATAAGAGGTGAATGCATATCCTGCAGAATACACTTGATCGGCGGCAGCATTGCCAGCGAACTTTCAAAAGCAATCAGATCTCTCGGATTAGCGGACTGATATGTAATCTTGCACACCAGACGCTCCAGGTCATAAACAGGAGACAGATATTCTCGTATCTCTTCTCGTATAATCGCATTCTTCTTCAATTCTTCTACTGCATCCAGCCGGCGTTCAATGGATTTTTTATCGATCAATGGCTGCTCAATATATTTCCGCAAGGTTCGTGCTCCCATTGCTGTCTTTGTCTTGTCCAGCACCCAGAGAAAAGAGCCTCGCTTCTGCTTATCGCGCAAGGTCTCGCAAAGCTCCAGATTCCGTCTGGTAGAGCTGTCCAGAAGCATGTATTTTCCAGAAGCATAGACGGACAGATGTGTAATATGGGACAGATCTCTCTTCTGCGTCTCCGTCAGATACTGAAGTAAAGTTCCTGCCGCAATCACGCCACAGTCATAGTCGGCCAGGCCCAGGCCTTCCAGGGTTCCGGCATGAAAATGATCCTTCAATGTACGCTCACAGATCGCATCATCAAAATACCAGGAATCCAAAGAATACAACGTGATCCCCAGCTTATCTTTTAACAGATCAAGATCCATACCACTCATATAAAAAGCCTCATTGCATACAAGCTCTGAGGGCATAAATTTATAGATTTCATCAAAGAGTTTTTCACTGTCTTCAATCTCGGTGACCAGAAACTCTCCAGTGGTGACATCCGCTATGGATAATCCATATTTATCGGCAATATAAACGACACACATGATGTAATTATTTCTGGTCTCATCCAGCGCCTGGGTATCCAGATTGGTTCCGGGGGTCACGATTCTTACGACCTCCCTCTTTACCAGCCCTTTTGCCAGTGCAGGATCCTCCATCTGCTCACAGATGGCAACTTTATAGCCTTTGGATACCAGACGGTTCAGATAGCTGTCCACCGCATGGTAGGGAACCCCGCACATCGGAGCACGTTCCTCCAGGCCACAGTTTTTACCGGTCAGTGTAATCTCAAGTTCTTTGGATGCAGTCAGAGCATCGTCAAAGAACATTTCATAAAAATCTCCCAGTCTATAGAATAAGATGCAGTCAGGATATTCTTTTTTCGTCAGCATATACTGCTGCATCATTGGTGTTAATTCTGCCACTATTGTTCTCCTCTTTTGCCTAAAAGTTTTACATTTTATTATAGCATTTTCATTATCTTTATGAAAGATGAAAATGAGGTTTTTCTTCTCCATAAAACCAGTGCAGCAAATTTCCTCCCAGCAGGATTCCAATTGCACACAGTCCTGAAAAAAGGACTGCAAATGGCAGACAGATCTGGCCGAACAGCTGGAAAGGCAGGGAACTGTAATCCCATACCGCAAGATCCAGCCATTTATTGACTATGATTCCTGTAATGAATTCCATCGCAGTCACAAATATAATGCATCTGAGGATCTGACGCCACATTGGATCCTCCCAGTGGACCATCTGTCCTTGTACAGTGAAAAACACAAGACAGATTCCACCAAGTATGAACATGGACCAGTGGGAGAAACCACGAAAAAATATCTCCATAAAATAATACAGTGTTCCCCCAAGAGCCCATAAAAATAAATACTCACTGATTTTTTTCATGCAAAAACGCCCTCACTATCTATTTTCATTTGCCATTTGAGTATGATCTCCCACAGCGAAATGTTGTTATAACATAGTTTGAGCGTTTTCGTTTGTGAATATAAGGAGTTTATTCTGCCAATTCACCCAGATAATAGAATCCCTTGCATTCTGTCAGCCGTACCTCCAGAAGCTTTCCGATCAGATCTTTGGAGCCTTTCAGGTGAACCAGAAGATTGTTGCTGAGTCTTCCTGTCACCATGGAATCATCATGTTCACTTACGGATTCAATCAGTGCGGTCTGTGTTGTTCCCTCATGTACTGCGCAGACCTCAGACGCGATCGTCTGCACTTCTTTTAACAGTCGGTCGAACCGGTCTTTGACCACATCTTCCGGAACCTGATCCTCCATTGCAGCCGCCGGTGTTCCGGTCCGCTTCGAATAAATAAAGGTAAAGGCACTGTCATAGCGTACCTTTCGGACCACATCCAGTGTTTCCTGGAAGTCTTCTTCTGTCTCTCCCGGGAATCCTACAATAATATCCGTTGTAAGGGAAATGTCCG
This sequence comes from Dorea sp., assembly GCA_022769185.1. Lineage (GTDB taxonomy): Bacteria > Bacillota > Clostridia > Lachnospirales > Lachnospiraceae > Dorea_A. Next base: position 33,948 of record JALEKG010000071.1, read on the forward strand.
GAACTGCTTTCCTGATCTTATCCACCAGTTCCAGATAATGTTCTTTTGTATATCTGCGGTTCATCTTCTGAAGAATCCGGGTACTTCCGGACTGTACCGGAAGATGCAGATGCTTACAGATCTTTTTCGAATGTCCCATTACTTCAATCAGTTCATCTGACAGATCCTTTGGATGAGAAGTCATAAAGCGGATCCGTTCCAGTCCTTCTATTTTTTCAATCTCTGTCAGAAGCTGAGCAAAAGTCATCGGATGCTCCAGATTCTTCCCATAAGAATTCACATTCTGCCCAAGAAGCATCACTTCCACTACTCCATCTGCTACAAGAGACTTGATCTCATCAATAATTGCCTGTGGATTACGGCTTCGTTCGCGTCCACGGACATACGGAACAATACAGTAGCTGCAGAAATTATTGCATCCAAACATGATATTGACACCGGATTTGAAAGCATATTTACGATCGTTCGGAAGATTTTCTACAATCTTATCTGTATCTTTCCATATATCAATCACCATATGTCCACTTTCAAAACGATTCACAATTAATTCTGCAAATTTGAAAATATTATGAGTGCCGAAAATGATATCAACAAAACGATAACTTTTCTTTAACTTTTCTACGACTTCCGGCTCCTGCATCATACAGCCGCATAAGCCGATCATCATATGAGGATTGGCTTTCTTGCGCGGCTTTAACTGTCCAAGGCGTCCATAGACTCTGGTATTGGCATTTTCTCTTACCGTACAGGTATTATAGATTACAAAATCAGCGGTCTCTTCCGGTGCTTCCACATAACCGATCTGTTCCAGAATCCCTCGCAGTTTCTCTGAATCCCTCGCATTCATCTGACAGCCAAACGTTGTCACACAGAACGTCATCGGACGCCCAAGCACTTCCGATTCCTTCTGAACATATTCGCGTGCTTTTTCTATGTAATCATACTGACGCTTTGTGTCATCTTCCGGTATCGTATTAGACAAATTGATGTCTGGATTCATCATATTCATAATCAATTCCTTTCAACGTATTTATAATCTCATCTCTGTCTGCATCCATATCTTCACATAATGCATCCAGTGTATGATAGTAATCCCTGATCTTTGTATTTACTACACTTAATAAAAGCATTGGATCCTTCGGCAGATTCATCTGCATGATTCTCACTTCCTCTTTTGGTTCTATGGTCTTTGCTTCTTATCGTCCGTTTCTATGATTCGCTTCTGTGTTACAATAAACATCGGGCAGATATCATGTTCTTCTGCCGGCAATGTATCGAAAATCTGATCTTCAAATGCCAGCGCCATGGTAGTAAGTTCTACATGCTTTTCCAGATAGCGGTCATAGAAACCACCGCCATATCCGATCCTGTGTCCTGACAGGTCAAATGCGACTCCCGGCATGATCATCAGAGCATCCGGCACTTTGAACACCAGATTACCGGAAGGTTCCGGAATTCCATAAGCTCCGCTTACAAGCTCATCCGGACCTTCTGTCAGATAGAATTCCATCTCCCCATCTTCCACTTTCGGAAGCCACACGTGTTTCCCCAGTTTCCATGCTTCCTGCATGATCATCCGTGTCCCTGCTTCTCCTTTTATGTCTGCATAAATACAGATATCGGAAGCTTCCAGAAAACATGGATGGCTGATTACCAGATCTGTGATCTGCCGGGTCGCACACTGCCATTCATACGGATCGCGTTCTTTTCGCAATTTTACAATTCTTTTTCTAATTTCCTTTTTTGTTTCCAAATTTCTCCCCCAGATCCGTAATACTTCCATCCTTTTCCTGAATAGAAATGTTATCTAACTGACTGCGAAGATTTCGTTTAAATGAGTCAATATATTCTCGTCTTAAGATCTGCTGCTCTTTCTGCTCCGCTGCAGTCAGTCCCTCTGCTTTCGATTTGTGATATAATTCATTAATTCTCGCGATTTTTTTGTCGTCCATATCTTTCGTCCTTTCTTGACGGATTTCCGCTACTTATCTTACACTATCTGCCTTTGGAAGTCCACCTCTTCTTTACGGGTTAGCTTGAATAATTTTCAAGGAAACCGTAAAGCGCTTCGGAATCTTCAATATATTTTCCATTACGGATCTCTTCCTGCAAACCAGACGGAAGTCCATCAAACTCAATATCCGTATATTCATAGGCTGTCTTTTTATCACTCAGATAAACCACAACATATCCATTAACTTCTTTGAGATAATAACAGTCTTCCTTCAGAGCCTGTCCTTCGGTTGACACAGACGGGTTCTGAAGTTTGGCATTCTGTTGTTCTTCTTCCTTTGCAATCTCTGTTTTTGCCTGGTCTTTTGCTTTCAGGAAGCTCAGCTGATATGCACCTGTGATCAATAATACAATCAAAATTGAAACGATTAAAAAACCAATACCATACTTATTTTTCATCAGGACAACTCCTTTTTCGTATAGTATTGGTTGAAAATGAAAATTTATACAAGTTTTCGCAAAGTTTTTTCAATCAGAAGTCCTTCTCTTTCCGGATAATCATACTTTTCACTTTCACGGATACATTCACATACAAATGCATGAGAAGCCTGTACACTTTCCAGCATCGTATTTCCAAGAAGGAGCTTTGCAGCAAACATTCCGTCAAATGCATCTCCTGTTCCGTGAAATTCGCCCAGAACCTCTCCATTTCCCAGATACAGAAAAGCATCATCTTCATAGAGAACAATTCCTTTCTTGCAGTCATCCTTCGGCACACTGGTAATGATCATATCAGAAGCACCCAGCTGCTTAAGCGCTTTACACAGATTCAGTACATGTCTGTGATTTCCAGTAATCTGATATTCCTGTCCGGTCAAAAGATAACACTCTGTCAGATTAGGCAGGATCACATCGGCATAAGGAAGAAGACGTCTCATTGCTTCAGCATAACTCTCATCAAATCCCCGGTAGAATTTTCCATGATCTCCCATGATCGGATCCATGATCACTTTGGTACCCGGAAACTGTTCGATAAAATAAATCACTGCGTCTACCATTTCCCGATGCCCGAGATATCCTACAAAAATGGCATCAAATTGAATATTCTGTTCTTTATAATGATCCGCGCAGGAGCGTACATACTCACCAGAAATCTGGAAAACTGCCGGAGAATCATATCCGCCGGTATGGGTTGATAACAACATCGTCGGGATCGGACAGGATTCTATTCCCATTACACTTAAGATCGGCATCATATTCGTAAGGGCTGCTTTTCCAACCCCGCACATATCATGGAGCAGCGCTATTTTTTTCACAGGTCTCATTTCTATCGGTATTCTCCTTTTATCAAATGTAATTTTCTGCAAAGAGATACGAAAGTAGCTCCCTTTGGCATATCCAGAAGTTCTTCTTCTGTGATTCCTCCAAGCAGAACAATCAAAACCGCATATGAGAGGATTGCTGCAAGAATTGCTACAACAGTTGCGATATAAGGTCCTGCAAATAATTCAAAAATAAGATGTATTACAACTGCGATCACTCCCATGATTGCAGAAGCAATCGTCGGGATCACAAATGTCTTTTTCTTTTCCTGTACATATCCGATCCGCTCTCTTAATGCATGTGCATTCAGAATACAGATCACACCAGAGAAAACAATTTTACTCAGCACAACTGCATAAATGTTCCACTTAAATACTACCAGCATCAGGAACAGAGAAATCACATGGATCACCAGTGAAATGGCTGCATTTTTCACCGGGGTGATCATATCATCCAGTCCCTGCAGTACGGAATTGGTTACCGTTGACAGACAGAAGAACACAACCGACAGAGATCCCATCTGAAGCATCAGTGCTGCAATGGAATTATCCTGCGTAAAGAATAAAAGATCTAAGATCGGCTTTGCCAGTACCAGAAATCCCACTGCACATGGAATCGCGATCAACATATTAAACCGGCCGACCGTCGTAATCTTATTATGTATCTGCTTACGATTTCCCGTCTGTACAGTTGCCACAAGACTTGGTACCAGTGATGCGGCCAGAGCACTCGCAATGGATAAAGGCACATTGATCAGGGTGCTGTACTGTCCCTGGAACATTCCGAGCAGGCTGGCATATTCTGTCTCTTTATATCCCTGTGCTGCCATAATTGAGTTAAACATGGCACTATCAACAAAATCACTGATATTGTAAACGGTTGCACTTAAGATTACCGGTGCAATTGTTGCAAAAAGAACTTTATAAATTCTCTTATAGCTTTCTTTGTGACGGCTTCTGTCCCGTCTCATCTTACGACGAAATACTTTTTTATATGCAAGGAAAATAAAAGCAACAAAAAGAAGTGCCGAAAATGCTCCTGCAATCGTACCGACAGTTCCTCCCGCAGCGGCAAGTGCCGGTCCGTAGGAATTGTCCCCGTGGGCTTTTGCCATCTCTTTTCCTGCCTGAAGGAGGAAATATGCACCAACAATAGATGCAACCGCATTAACGATCTGCTCTACTACCTGTGAGATAGCAGTCGGCACCATTGATCCATTTCCCTGGAAAAATCCTCGTATGACCCCAAGCAAAGCGACAACCAGGATACAGGGCGCAAGTACCCGGAGCGCATATGCACTTAAGTTCAGATGCATGATATTGGAAGCAATAAAATCTGCTCCGATAAAAATCAGAACGGATACCAGGCCACCGGCCACTAAGGCAAAGGTCATTGCTCCCTTGAACACTTTATATGCGTTCTTATATTCTCCTACTGCAACTCTTGCAGATACCAGCTTGGAGACAGCAAGCGGAAGACTGTATGAGGTAAGCATCAATGCGACAGTGTAAATAGAAAATGCCACACTGTAATATCCCATTCCTTCGTCTCCGACAATGTTCATCAATGGGACTCTGTATATGACTCCTATGATCTTGGTAATGACTCCTGCAATTGCAAGAATCGATCCCTGGACAAGGAAGTTCTTTTCATTTTTTTTATGTTGTTCAGCCATAAATTACTCCATCTTATCGTAAAATATCTAATCTTTCCATGATCTCTCTCTGTTTCTGTTCCATGACCAGACGTTCTTCTTCTTCCATATGGTCATAACCGGTTAAATGCAGAACAGAATGCGCAATCAGAAAGGCATATTCTCTTCGCACCGAATGTCCGAATTCCTCTGCCTGTTCCAGAACCTTATCCTTGGAAATGACAATATCACCCAATATAAGCTCTCCTGATTCCAGATCAAAACAATCCTCACATTCTTCGAGAAAATCAAATTCTCCCGGTTCCGGATAATCAATCATTGGAAAAGAAAGCACATCCGTTGCCCGGTCAATTCCCCGAAATTCCAAATTCATTTCATGAATCTGTGGATTCTGTGTTAACAAGAGATTTACTTCTGCTTCATAAGGACATCCAACATAATCAAGAGCTGTCTCGATTACTTCTTTCGCAAGCTCTTCACATGCGACCGGAAGTGTGATCTCCCCTTCTTCTTCGAAATAAAGTGTCATGATCTTCTCCTTTTTTCTTTGCTTTTGTACTTCGATTTATTATCATTTCTTGATTTGTTCTCATACTCTTCATAAGCTTTTACGATCTTCTGTACCAGCGGATGACGAACGACATCTTTGCTGGTCAGATGGCAGATGCTGATATCTTCAATATTCTTCACAACCGTAGTTGCAACATCCAGACCGGATATCTGACCGGAAGGAAGATCCTTCTGTGTAGAGTCTCCGGTGATCACGACTTTGGATCCGAATCCAATACGAGTCAGGAACATCTTCATCTGTGCCGGTGTGGTATTCTGCGCTTCATCCAGTATAATAAATGCATTGTCCAGTGTACGTCCCCTCATATATGCCAGAGGTGCAACTTCGATCAGGCCTTTTTCAGAATTCTTCAGAAAACTTTCTGCTCCCATGATCTGATACAGGGCATCGTACAGAGGGCGAAGATACGGATCAATCTTACTCTGCAGATCTCCGGGAAGGAATCCCAGCTTCTCTCCGGCCTCGATTGCCGGGCGGGTCAGAATGATTCTTCCGACTTCATTATTTTTAAAAGCTGTGATTGCCATTGCCATTGCAAGATACGTCTTACCGGTTCCTGCCGGTCCCAGTCCAAAGACGATCATCTGACTCCTGATCGCATCAACATACTTCTTCTGTCCAAGGGTCTTTGGCTTGATCGGTTTCCCTTGCAGAGTATGGCAGATAATATCTTTGTCAATCTCCAGGACATTCTCTTCACTGTCTTCCATCACAAGCGCCAGCGTATAATCGACATTCTGCTCCTGAATCGTATTGCCCCGCCTGGAAAGTTCTACCAGCTGAGTCAGTACTTTCTTAGCTTTTTCTACTTTCAGGGCTTCTCCCATGATCTTAACATTCTCGCCCCTTGCAATCAAGGTGACATGAAGTGTCCGTTCTATCTTCTTCGCAAAAGCATCAAACTGGCCAAACACATTACTCTCATGTTCGGCAGGTATATCTATGACTGCTTCTATTAATCCCATGCATTATTCTCCTGTCTTACTTTCTTCTTTCTGCTGTTCCTCCTGGTCAGGAAGCTCCTGCAGTGTTGATGGAACTGATGTACCGACCGGCGTAATGACCGTAAGTGTGCCCCTTGCGTCAGCCGTCTCAGACTCTGTGTATATTTTAACATCATTCTCAATAATTTCTACCCCTTTTTTCTCTAATTCTTCGCAATAAGTCTGAAATTTTTGTGATAATTTCTCGATCAATTCGTTCCGGTCATATTTTTTCTTAACAGGCTGATATGTAACTACTGTTTTTAATCCATAAGAAATGGGGAGATAAAAATCATCACCAATCATTATCTGGCGTTCAAACCCGTGGATCTCCTGATTCTTATTTTGACTTTTGATCAGGCCAAGGCGAACATAATACGTACCAAACTTCAATTGAAGTTCTGCACTTCGGATTCGATCGTACTCTCTCACCTCATAAGTCATAGGCATCTCGTCCTCATAATCCAAATTCATTTTTCCCCAGATATCGGCATCCGATTCACGATACTGATATCCTGTTGTTTCGCCCGCATCATTATTGACCGACACCTGACCGGATACCAGAAGATCTCCCTTCTTCACCTCTGCCCCCGGCTCTACCTGCGGAACTCCTGTACGGGTGATCATTTTTGTAATTGTACAATCGTAATCTGCAACGATATCGGTAGGAGTCTCCGGATGTTCCGTATCTTCCGTCTGATCATCCTGCGTTTCAGGAATCGTATCTGTATTCTCTTTGATCTGGATCAGAAGCTTTGTTCCCTTGATAGAAGCGGATACCCATATGATTCCGTCATATTCTTTTCGAATATCCTTCACAATTCTTGCACAATCAACATCTGATTTCGTCATTCCGTCCTCCACATTTTTGGATTTTAAGAATCGCAGCAATGTTTCATCCGTGTAAGTCTGATTTCCACTGATATCAATATTCCAGATATAACGTGACATCAAAAAGATTAAAAACAGACATAGAACAGCACCTAAAAAAAAGAATCTTCGTTTTTTGTATTTGTGTAAAAAAAAAGGAAGACCAAAGCGTTCTACAATGACCACTTTTGCTTTCGTCTTCCTGATGACCGGTTTTAACTGCCGGAATCCCTGGATAGTCAGATTCATTTCATAAGCACCGGAGACCGGTTTCAGTCCCCAGATATAAATCCCTCTGTAGCTACATGCATTTAAAAATCTTTCTGGAGAGTAGCCAATAACACGGATTCGGACATAACCTTTGATATACCGGATAATTGTGAACAGCAATGTTTCCCCTCCTAATGCTGGTATTCAATCGAGTCAATACGTCCGTTAATCTTCATCTCGTCATTCGTGTAATAAGCAATAGACAGTCCCCTGCCATTTATCCGTAACTGCCCAGCTTTCGTCTGGATCCGGATCAGAACATCCGTGTATTCGATTATCCCGCGATAATTTTCTATATTTAATTCCATCTGTCCGATCATGGTAAGAACCGGGAAGCCCATAGCCACATCTTTAGGGACTTCTGACAGATCCGCCAATTTATACCGGAACGTGTGATCAGAATTTTCAGATCTCATAATAACGCCATTTTTTAGATTTATAATAATCTATGAAAATACAGGTATAAATATGTATGATTCCATATGATTCGAACCTAAGATTACCAGATCAATCCGTTGATCTGTGACTTCCGCCCACAACTACCGGAACACCAAGCTTATACAATAACGACATGCCGGTAAATCCCCACAACATTCGCCGCTCTTCATGAATAGTATCACAGACTTCAGGTATCGACTGAAGCATAATCCGGAATCTGGAATCATCCGTCAGAAAATCATCAAGAATCTTTTTTGCCGACTTGAACTGATTCCATACAAACAAAAGTAGGCCCGCAATTCGAAATAAAATGCCAATCACACGCCCAGGTGTTCTAACCAGACCATGATCCTTATTTTCCCACAGCATAACCACATGATAAATTCCAGATAAAAGCCCCACAAAAGTTGCAATATGATGAAGCCAGACACATACCGTATATTCTCTTTCCTGCATATCGAATAACTCCTTCTAAAAATAATAAAAACATTATAGTATATAAGAAGAAGCAAAAAATGAAATAACCTGTCAGAGAACACAAAATCTTTTCCACATATTTCGACAATTAATTTCTATTCTATTTTCTTTGTTCGTTTCAGGGTTTTTAATGTTTCTTTTTCTTCTGCTGTTACGCGATAGGATTCTCTGATTTTCTGAATGGATTTGTTATGGGTAAAGTCGTCCATTTGGTTGTCTTCCAGAAATGTTCTTGTTTTTTTCGGATATTTTACATAGCAGACGGAAACTGCCCATGCAACTGCCATCTTTACATAATAACCGTCATGGTGTAGTTTTCCGAAAAGAGTGAGGATCTCATCTATATGATCTTCTGTCACGAAATGTGCCAATATAGAGACGATTAGAAACCGAAGTTCGTATTCTTTTTGACTGTCTGAGTATTTCCAAATATAGACATACCAGAATTTTGGGTTTTTTCCCATAAACTTCATATTCATAACACAGCTGTCACAAACTGCCCAGTTCTGAATCTTTGGGATAAATTCATCCAGGTAACGGACACGTTCTTCATCTTTCATCTTTGCATAACCAAGCACAAGTCCCTGCAGCATGATCTCTTCATGAATGGAATTAGAATGCGTCTTTTCTTCCGCTTCATTAAGATATGTGACCGCATCATTCTTGGCAATCGACTTTGCCAGCTGCTTCAGTACAGGAATACGGATTCCCAGGACCCGTTCCACACCTGGCAGTAGTTTCTGATTAAATTTTTTATAATCATCTTCGGCAAGATGATATAGTTGTTCTCTGATTTCTTCTATCATTGTTTATCCTTTCCGGTCCGCAATGCGGATTTAATCGTATAGTAGTATTTTAACATGCTTCTGCTGACAGAACAATTTTCATTTTTGGAACATATCTTTATAATAAAAAAATGCCGACTTTATCATCAGACAAAATCGACATTTAAAAACCGAATTGTAATACCAGTTAGACATAATATTTAATCTTTTTATTGAGTTTCAGCAGTTCATTAATAAACTCTTTATTATCCTGTACAGATAGGAATACGGTTGTCTGTCTTCGTGATTCAATTCCGACTCTTTGGAAGGATGCGGCAAAGGATGCGGAGTATGATTTCATTCTGCGAACTGCAACGATCTCCTGTACCGGGACTGTCTTTTTCAGCAGACCAAAATGAATGGTAATCATCTTCTTATCCAGAATTACTTCATTTTTAAAAATAGGTGGTATAAAGTATAAATCCACGATCAGCAGGATGATCAGCGTCGGATATGCCTTTGCTATTCCTGCGTAAATTGTTGTTCCCAGGGTGATACCGTTTAATACTCCGATTACAACATACCACCATTTATCCATTTTTCCTTTGAATGTCATAAGAACCTCCTTCAATGTATAACCTGTCCAAAAAATTGTACCACATTGACGAAGTCCAGGCAACTTATTCTACACCTTTATTTTCATCAGCGATATATTCAAAGAAATCAAAGTCTGCATAATGTTTATGCTTCACGCGGTCTGCACAGGTAATACCAACCATAGTTCCGGTAAATTCACCATATTTACAGTATTCATCTGAGAATTTCGTCGTATCGAAAACTCTTCCAATCTTCTGATACGCTTCTCCATCCAGACTCCATTCAAACCAGCATTCGCGTCCTTCTATGTAGAGTCTGAGATATACCGGCACATCATCGACCGGAATTCTGGTATCTAAGAATTCTGTCTTTTCGCCATTTTCGAGCTGAATGATGGAAAGCGCACTTTGTCCCAGTGTTTCACTGTAATATTTTCTGAGATTAATATAATTCATATTATCATAATACAGGATCAGCCCTGCACTCTGCTGATAGACTTCCGGTACGTATTCCATCTTCGTCGTGATCCTTGCATGGACGCTGGTAAGCTTTCTTGCAAGAATACTTACTTTATTCAGGGAGGTTCTGGACTCCTGTCCACGGATTCTTACATGCCCCGGTCTTGCTTTCACATCTGCAAATCTCTGTGGCATGATTCTTGGAGCATAATACCAGTTTCCAAGCTCTTCTGAATCGAAATCATCATAATCCGGAATCTGTGGTAATGGACATTCCGGAAGATTGCTTTCCGGCACTTCTACTTTTGCCAGATTGCTTCCATCTGCCATTCGCAGCCAGTTGTCCTCTGTCCATACCATCTTCTGGATCGCGGTCTCTCTTCCGAGGGTACAGCGAAGTTCCGGAACAAATGGGCGTGACGTCAGATGTACCAGATACACTTCCCCATTCTGAGTCTCTACATAGCTTCCGTGTCCGGATTTCTGCAGGACGGAGGCCGGATTATAATATTTCGGTTTTAAATGATCGGGATCATGGCGTTCATAGGAATCACCCGGAACGGAAGTAACAATTGGATTCTTCGGATCTTTTTCATAAGGACCCCAGACATTCTCTGCTCGTCCCATCGTAACACAATGATTATATCCGGTACCGCCTTCTGCACACATGATATAATAGTAGCCATTTCTTTTGGTCAGATGCGGTGCCTCGATACATCCTCTGTCAGTCCCGCCGCTCCAGATCCGCTTGGGATATCCTAAGATTTCTTTCTTTTCTGGAGAATATTCTACCATGCAGATTGCACCCGGTTTTTCATAACCTTCTCTTGTCTCCCATTCCAGTGATACGACCCATTTTCTTCCATCCTCATCATGGAACATAGAGGCATCGAATCCGGAAGAATGGAGATAGACCGGTTCACTCCATGGTCCGCGGATATCTTTTGCCGTGATTACAAAATTATCCACATCAAAATATCTGGCATTCATAGAATTCATGACTCCATAGACGACATAGAACAGGTCTTCCTGCTCACAATATGTCAGACAAGGTGCCCAGATTCCTTTTGCAGATGGAAGTTTCTTAAGATCCACCTGTTCATCGTCCGTTAATACATGGGTATAAAGCTCCCAGTTTTTCAAATCCCTGGAATGATAGACCGGTATCCCCGGAAACCATTCAAATGTGGAAACTGCCAGATAATAGTCGTCTCCTTTTCTGCAGATACATGGATCCGGATTAAAGCCCGGAAGTATTGGATTTTTTATCATAATTTTTTCTCCTGACTTATTGATCATTATTTGTTTTCTAATGGGAACCAACCGAAATCGACACATCTTCCGAGATCCCAGCAGTCCCAGCCGACCCAGCCGTCTGTATTGACAGTGTCAGTCAGTAATTTATAGCTCCAGTAGAAGTATCCACTTCCTTTGTTCCATGCATCAAGCTGTGCTTTTGCGACTGCATTATAGATCTCTTTTTTCTTTTCATCACTCATGGTCTCTTCGGACATTCCTTCTACCCCATTTAACACAGACTGTCCGCCTTTGGTATCATGTCCGACCGCCAGAGAATTGAACAGGCACCATTCTCCACAGATCACAGGGAAATACTGCTGCATTTCTTTAATGTCTTTTGCATAATTTTCTTCAATGTATCTGGTGTATCCCTCGATTGTCTGTTCACATCCAAGCATCTCAGCCATCATCAGATACTGATGGGTATCCAGTACAACATTCTGATATTTCTCTTCTCTCATGAAGTCCTTCCACGCCTTCAGCCGGAATGCATCGTGGATGACAATGTATTTCTCGTCTGCAAGATGTGGTCTGATACGATCATACGCATCCAGATAAAATTGTCTGATGAACTCCATCGTATTCGGCTTCGTTCCTTTTGCTTTTTCAGGATCCACTGCCGGGTAACGTCCTGGTACATCCATTACTTCCCACATATCTTCCAATACAGGCTCATTGATCACTTCAATCCCCCATAAGCCTTTTCTTCTGCCATAACGCATGGCCAGACGTTCCAGTACTGTAAGCTCGAATTCTACCTCATCCGGCTGTTGGGACCATTTACATACTCCGCTGATTCCACCGTTGTCAAATCCATTCTGGCTGTCCGGAGCGGTATGAAGGTCGATCAAGATCTGAAGCCCATATCTTTCTGCCCAGCAAAATGCCTTATCCAGTTCTTCAACACAGCCAATAAATGGTTCTCTGTCACCAAAGATAAAGTACGGTACCGGAATTCTTACTGCATCCATTCCCATAGCCTTGATCCTCGTAAAATCGCGCTCAGTAATATATTCTGAACGATGCATTTTGATCCGCGCTTCATAGACTTCTTTTGAGAGCTGCGTCGGCAGATAATATTCATCTTCCGCAGTTGTTCCGTCAAACAATGACGGGCTCATCCATTTTTCCAGTACAAGCCAGTTTCCGAGATTCACACCTTTTACATGCATTTTCCTGTTCTCCTTTTCTTTTTTCGTTATTTTACTTTCTAATGATAGTCTAAGATAATACGCTGTCATTTTATATCACAATTCTCATGTTTTTATCACAATTCTCATATGAATATGTTATACTGATAGAAATAACCTTGGAGGGACTGCCAGATGAATGACCAGTATCTGATGCAATATATTTCTTATCATCTTCATACATATGTACGAAAATATACAAATACCGGAGCGTTGCTTTCTGAATTTTGCGCTAGGAAGGATCTGCATGATACGCCTGCCGGTCCGGCCATTCTGCCTGTATATCATTCGGATTATGGCAGTCTGTCTTTTCCGGTATTCTGTTCTGTCAATGCCCGGATGATCTATGCCCTGATACCGGCAGATGCATTTATCTTTCAGGTGGGCCCGGTCTGTCTTCCTTCTTCTGTATCTCTAAAATATACGATCCAGGATGATTCCTTAACCATCGAGTCTGCCGATACAATACCATTATGTGAATTCCGGGCATTTACTACAGATGTTCTTCTGGTCTACAACCTGTTTCATGAGGAGATCCTGGAAGAAAGCAGCCTGCTATTATTGAACTGCATCCATCAGGATATTGAAAATCAGGCAAGAAAATATTTCTCCGAGATTGTATTTGAGAATCACGAATATGTAAAGAAACACAATCCTTATGACCAGGAGATACGGGAATTCTCCAGTATTGAAAATGGAGATCTGGAGCAGCTTAAGCAAAGTCATGCAGAAGACTATCCCGGCAAGATCGGGACACTGTCCAAAGATCCAGTGCGGCACATGAAGAATCTTGGAATCGTTGTGGTCACACTTGCCAGCCGTGCTGCAATCCGCGGCGGGCTCCTGCCGGAGGTCTCTTTTTCTCTCAGTGATTCCTATATCCAGAGTTTTGAAGAATGTGATGATATTGCGACACTGTTCCATCTGATCCGTGCTTCCGAATATCACTATGCCCAGATGGTCCGGGATCTGAAAAATGAACAGCATGGAACAGCTTCAAAAGATAAGAATCCTCATATTCAGAAATGTAAAGATTATGTATTTGCCCATCTGCATGAAAAAATATCTGTGCAGCAGATCGCCAATGAACTCGGTTTAAATGCGAATTATCTTTCGGAACTCTTTCAAAAATGCGAGCACATTTCTCTTACAAAATTCATCCAGAGCGAAAAGATCAGCCTGGCGAAAAACCTGTTGATCTATTCTCATTATTCTTATATTGAAATTGCAGCTTATCTCGGCTATTCCTCTCAGAGCCACCTTGGAAAGCAGTTCAAAGAGAAAACCGGATACACACTCCGGAAATACCGGGAGACATTCGGTAAAAAAGAATTTACCTGGTAATCTTACATAGCCTTTACGAACAGAAACCAGAATTTTTCTCGTCCTTTTAATTCTTGCAAGATTCTTTTACGGAATTTCCGATACAGTTCCAGGAATTTCTTTTGATCTTTACGTTCTGTTTTCTCTGAAGAAAACGCTGCACGAATTGCACATTCATACATCCACTCCCACTCTTCTTCGGTAAGCTGTGGGAATCGCTCTTTCATCTGTAGTATATTTTTATGATCGGACTGATCGTCACACTTCATCCCTCTGAAGATACAGATCTCATATATCTCATTATAGATAGCTGCAATCCCGCGGTTATCTGTTCTTACCCGGAACAGATACAACTTTTTCTGCCTCCGGATCTTTTGCTGTATAACAGCAGCCAGGCAGATACAGAGCAATAATAGAATTACTCCCAAGATCCAGCTGTTTTCCTTGAATCCAGCCGTTTCTTTTGATCCATCCGCCTCTTCGGATTCTCCGGCAAGATTCTTATTAGAAGTATCAGGCGGTTCGTTCTTTCTTATCTCCTGCTCTTCTTCGGGTTCTGTCACTTCCTGCTGCATCTCCTGCCCGGCATCATCTACAGGATCGTCTATTGGAACAGCCTCTTCTTCTGCATCCTGATAGGATAGAGTATGCTCTCTGACCTTCCAGCCAGTCTGTTCATCAAAGGTCTCACACCAGGCATGCGCCATCTCATCCGTAACGACTGCCTGATATGTACCATCTCCCTGCCGTCTGAAATTCTCCGGTGAAACGACATACCCTTCCACATATCTGGCCGGATAACCACACTCCCGATAGATCAGCGTTGCTGCCGAAGCAAAATGCACACAGAAGCCCTTCTGATGATCAAATAAAAAATATTCTACAAAGTCCTGATCGGAAGGCTTCGCACCCGGCTCTTTCGAATATCTCAGATGCTGAGAGAAATATACATCCATTCCCGCGCCGACACTTTCAACGGTAGAAGGATCCAGATTCGCACACCATTCTGAGAGCTGCTTCAGATCCCGCGGATACTCTACATACGTCTCAGTTACAAATGCATTGTAAGATTCCCAGAGATCTGAAGCCTCTGCGAGCTCACCTGCTCCCAGGGCCTCTGTCGTATTTTCCAGATAAAAACGATATTCCCGGGTCCGGCTGTTTGTTCCCTTCACATAAGCGTCCAGTTTCACCTCTTCCCCTTCTCCAATCTCCGCATAATAAGGGGAATATCCATATTTTCTCGAAGCATTCAGAAGATCCACCTTCAGATATAACGGGTCAGGCCGGTTACTGCTGTCCGCGATCCTGGTAAAAGGTTCATTCATCAGTTCTCTGCGCTCAGTACTCGTTCCAAATGGAGACATAAGCCTGGAAAACTCAATCGATCCAAGCTCCTCCCATTTCGTACCGGTGTAAGTGGTTCCCACATAGGCCTTCAGATAAATCCTGGAAGTTGGCCGTTCTGACACGGTCACCGTAAGCTCTTTGGTTCCTTCCGGAGCAATTTTGGTAAGCTGGTCCAGATTCCCGGCCCCGATACCTCCGGTGATGTAATCCCCTGCTTTATCTGCACGATCCGTATCAGCGGAATCCGATTCCTTCTTCCATTCAAAACGTTCTTTCAGCAGACTCTCAATCTTCAGATGTTCATTCTGCGATTCCGTAATCTCATGACGGATCCTTTTATATTGCATTAGATGAGCATCTTTATAATCTGCAATCTTCGGCTGAATCAGTAATGTACACAGATACAGCATCAGCAGAACTCCGGCAGCCATAGTAATCTCTCGCACCGGTATCTTCTCATCACTTCTGTGATACATGATCAGATACAGACTTCCAGATGACAGCAGACACCAGGAAGAAAAAGTAGTAGGCATATATCCAACCGTTGCGGCCAGAATTACAGGAATCAACATTACAAGTAGTGTTAGAATTCCACCTTTTTGCTTCTTCAATACGATAGAAAGAACCATTCCAAGAAGGAGCTGAACTCCTATGAGAATCACAAGATCATCTGCCATACCGGAAACGACATCCATACCAGACTGGCTGATCCCATAGAATTCGTTTCTTTTTTCAATATATGAGTTCACATAAGGAGCGATCCCGTTTATGACATGTTCCCGTAAGAACATTGCAAGGGCTCCAAGGATAATACAGAACAGTAAGAGTATTCTTCCTGTATGCTTTGTAACACATAAGAAAAGTTCCAGACCCACAACCACACCAAGCAGACTCAGACTTACAATGCTAAATTTTATGTTTAGGCTGAACACCGAGTGATATGCACCAAAAACAGACAGAAGCGCTGCATATACAGCTACTATCTGCATCAGACACATTTTATTATGATCTAAACCGTGAAATATAGCTCTTCCCATCTGATCTCTTCTTCCTTATCCGGCAGCTGCATCTGTTGTTCCTGATTGACCCATACACTGCCGTCCATCCGAAATTCTACCACTGTACTGAAACTCATTGCCCGGAATTCTTCTTCATACTGACTTTGTGCTACCTCTATGTCCGAATAGGGCTTCACGTACAACAGTCGATTTAAAAGTTCATAGATATGTTCCTCTTTACTGATTCTTTTTTTTCGAATCCTCTGATTCTCCGGTTCATACCAGGCCACCATATGCACACATTTCTCCTCCAGCATAGAAAGAGAAAGAGAGGCCACAGCTTCCAGGAGAATAGACATCTTATTTTTGGACGATTCCAGATTCAGCCAGATTAAGACGACACATCCCAGAGGACGGCCATGCTCCTTCACCAGCAGATCATCTGCTTTTGCAGACAATTTCCAGTGCACATCATGGATGGAATCCTTCTCCCGGTATTCCCGGATCTGATACACTTCGGATGGATCATCTCCACTTTCACGGTCTGAAAATTCTTCTGCATCAGCAATAAACTCTCTGGTTCGTCTAGTAACTTCCACCGGAAGCAGATGGCATTCCGGAAGAATCCCGACATCCTGAAATTCCTTTAATTTTAGCGTAGTTCTAAAAAGGAACAATATATCATATATTCTGCAATGATCCAGAGAAATGTGTATATTTCCACAGCTTTTTTCCTGCAACATAAGAATCAGAGTCTCCGGATGCTTTCCCGTTACAGCTCCTTTCAGATCATGGAATTTCTGTTCTCCGGTAAATGAATTTTCTACCCGGATCCGGATTCTAAAATGGATGACTGGAATCCGGGATGTATTCTTTACCAGGATCTGGATCGGAATCTGCTGATTCTTTTCCGCAATCGGCAAAACCTGCGCCATCGTGATTTTCAGATTCCGTCTCATTACATACAAAGAGATCATAGAAAACACACTATAGATCAGCTCCACGACTAGCATAGCGGTTACAATCTCATCATCATAGAGAAAAAAGCAATAGAGCGTCAGCAGAAATACTGCGAAAAACGCAATGATTCGTCTTACCATAGCTCACCTACGATTTCTTTCTGGCATTTGGCTTCGTCACCTGTCCCAGAATCTGTTTCAATACATCCTCTGGCTGTACATGTCCTACTTTTGCTTTCGTATTCAATCGGATACGATGTAACGCCACACAGGCGAATTCCTCCTCCACATCCTCCGGCAGCACATAATCTCTTCCCTGCATCCAGGCTCTGGCTCTGCTCATTGCAGCAAGTGCGACTGTTCCTCTGGGACTCAGTCCGGCGGTCAGAAGTTCCTGTTCCCTTGTTTCTTTGGCAAGTCTTGCAATATAATCATAAACCACATCGTGCATATACACTTCTGATACTTCTTTTTGCATCATCAGAAGGAATTCTGCATTCATAATCGTATCTACCTCATCGATCGGATTCCTACTCCTGCGTCGTTTTAGAATCTCAATCTCCTCTTCTACTGTAGGATAACCCATCCTGACACAAATCATAAAACGATCCAGCTGCGATTCCGGCAGCAGCTGTGTTCCGGCCGATCCTTCCGGATTCTCCGTTGCAATGACAATAAATGGCCGTCCGGTCTCCCGCGTAACTCCATCCACCGTCACATGACGCTCCTCCATCACTTCCAGAAGCGCTGACTGTGTCTTTGGAGAAGTCCGGTTAATCTCATCCGCCAGAAACAGATTGCACATCAGTGCTCCCGGCTGGTATACAAACTGTCCCGTCTCTTTCTGAAACATGGAAAATCCAGTCAGATCCGCAGGCATAACATCCGGCGTAAACTGCACTCTCTTCTCCTTAATTCCCATGGCTTTCGAAAAGGCCATTGCCATCGTCGTCTTACCGACTCCCGGCGTATCTTCAATCAATATATGCCCGCCTGCAACAATGGCAGTCATAATCTTTTCAATCACATCTTTCTTCCCGACCACTGCCTTTTCCACTTCCGCAATTACAGCAGCCGCTCCCTGATATAACCGAGTCATGATACTCCCCCTTTCACGAATCTCCTCTGTACCTAATATTAACACGGGCTCATGGAAACAGCAAGGTACACCTCGAAATCAAAAAACCGTTGTTAATCCAGTTTTGGATTACAACGGTTTCTCAAATATGATACTCCTGGAATTCTCATGCTTCTTAAGAGATAATTAGTATATAAATTTATTTAGAATACTTTCATTATATATGCATACTGCAGTAGTTTCATTGCTACTATAAATATCAAGAGTAATAATACAGTTATTGCCAGCATGATCCATCTCGTCTTTTGCAGATGTTTCTCCTTAGCAGCGCTTTGCTGAATCATGATGTAACCACGGATTGCTGTTAAAATCAAGCATACGATGACCAATGATCCAACAAAGATTACGGTCGAATTTCCAACGATAGCAATTCCTATTCCACAGAAAGCAAAGGAATTTGCAAGACCGCCTAACCCTCCACCTCCCCAGTCTCTTGCCCATACCCACAGAAAATCTTTCCCGGTAAGGCCTTCGTAAACAGAAAGTCCAATCCCATATAATAGAAAGAAGATTCCTATTCCAAGTGAAAGATAGAATTCTATTCCAGATGGCCTCAAAGTTAATAGATTCTGCAAAGTTATGTCTGTTGTTTTGAATGCAAGTATTCCTATATACAAGATCCGGGCTAATACTGCCCAGCCTGTAATATATAATATTGCTTTACTCAAAAATCTTCTATCAATATCTTCCTTCATAATCTGCTCTAACCTCTCTTTCCAAGTGTTTTTATCCCCATGTAATATATTTTCGTCGAGATTCGTAATACTGACATTTTCAGAGATAATTAGCTCACAAGTGGCTCTGATTTCTTTTATCTTCATTTCTTCTTTATTCAATTCATTTAAACGTTTTTCCATGGCCGCTTTTAAGGTAATCTGATCATTCAGAATTTTCTGGATATCTGAAACGGAAACATCTAAAAGACGGAGTGTCTTAATCTGTTTCAGTCGCCTGACATCTTCTTCCGAATACTCTCGATATCCATTTGCCTTTCTTAGCGGATGAATCAGATTTTCCTTTTCATAATGACGAATATTTACACTTTTAATTCCTGTCAGTTCTTCCACTTCTTTTATCAGCATTCAATTCACCTCTTTCATTTTTTACATGTACATGTTTTCCCTTTTCTGGATCATAGACCTTAGAGCCGCTATAATGTCAATAGATTTTTTACGTTTTCCGATGATTTATGTAAGAGAAGAGATAGAATATTTCTTCCTGCTCGATTGCTCCAAGCGTAATCAAAATAAATCGTTACATTATATTCATTCATAACCTGCAGAGAAAAACAATGCCGGGGTAGGATTTCTTCCTTCTTCCCGGCATTGTATGGGTGAGTATAATATAATAAGTCTACATTCATCTCCATTATTTTGACTCTGTATCAAAATATGCTACCGTTAGATACTGGCCTTCTTGAATATCATCGGATACTAAGCCATTGATCTTTTTTATTTCCATAATATAATCTGAAACAGATTCATACTCATCATTCATATATTCCTCTGCGATATTCCACAATGTATCTCCTGAAGTAATCTGAATGCTCTTGTAATACTTCTTCTCCGGTGCCACAGAGTAAGAACTGTCGTGTGCATCTACCAGACTAGTCCCGTAAAAAACACTGATTCCCAATACCAGAACCAAAGCTGTAACTACCAGCATAATCTTCTTAAGAAATACGTTTCTTCTTCTTTTGCTTGCTGCATGTAATCTGTGTGCATTCATCATATTGCCCTCCTCATTTGATATCATCTATTCTTCCCTCTTCGAACAGTTATTCGGAACATGTGTTCGTTTTGCATGTTTGTATTATATAACTAGAACAAATGTTTGTCAATACTTTTATATGCTTATCGAACATATTTTCTAAACATTTGTTTGCGTTTTCCTATATGCTATGTTAAAATAACAGTATTAAAAGGTCTGAATATCATTATTATTATAAGACTTATTTATAAGGAGGTTCCTATGGCACAGGGTAAGATTAGTGCAAAACAGCAGGAAATATTAGAATACATAAAAGCTCAGATACTTGAGAGAGGATTTCCGCCTTCCGTACGTGATATTTGTGAAGCGGTTCACCTAAAATCCACTTCTTCTGTCCATTCTCATCTGGAGACTTTAGAGAAGAATGGATATATCCGAAGAGATCCTACAAAGCCTCGTGCAATAGAGATATTAGATGATACTTTTAATTTTAACCGTCGTGAGATGGTGAATGTCCCCATTGTCGGACGTGTTGCTGCCGGGGAGCCTTTGCTTGCCGAACAGAACATCGAGAATTATTTTCCAATTCCTATGGATTATATGCCGAATAACCAGACTTTCATGCTGAAAGTAAGAGGAGACAGTATGATTAATGTTGGGATCTTTGATGGTGATATGGTCCTGGTTGAGCAGACACCGACTGCACGCAACGGCGAAATCGTGGTTGCCCTTGTTGAGGATGGTGCAACGGTAAAGAGATTCTTTAAAGAAGAAGGGATCTACCGATTACAGCCGGAGAATGATGCGCTGGATCCGATCATCGTTTCAGACGTACAGATCATGGGAAAAGTAATCGGCGTATTCCGGTTCCTTCGTTAATGGATCACTTCTATGAAGAGCAGGATTCTATTCTATCATTCTATATAATGCTTGATTTCAAAAAGAGCGGAGACTGTATCCTCTGTTTCCGCTCCCATATTCTTATATATTTCCTGGATTACTTTTTCGCAAGTTCTTTTCACTGTCTAAGAGGAGAACATCATCTCTTATCTGATACAATAGGGAAGAATATATTCATTTCGAATCCTTCTCCCCATTTTGATGCTGCATCCAGTGTAAGATTCAGATCATCCGCAATTTCTTTTGCAAGATACAATCCCATCCCTGTTGCTTTTTTCCGGCTGTCTCCCGTATCTCCGGTGAATCCTTTTTCAAATAGATAAGGCAAATCACACTTTCGTACTCCAATTCCATTATCTTTGATCTTCAGAAGATACTGTGTCTCTGTTTGATCTGCCAGAATCAGTAACCGCGGAGATTCTTCCATACTGCAATATTTAATGGAATTACTGATGATCTGACTGATCAGAAAGAGAATTCCTCGACGGTCCGTATATACATTGTAATCTGGAATCTCAAGACAGATCTGAAATTCCTTTTCTTCAAACAGCGGTTGATAATCATAGATTACTTCTTCCACACTGTCCCGCAGAGAAACCGGTTCGAAGAGATAATCTTTTCTGTCTCCTTTTAATCTGGCATAATACAGTATCTGATTGATCGATTCCTGCATACTGTTTCGGACATAATCCAGTTTATATCCAATATTCTCCGGAAGTTCTTTTCTTCGGTTATCCAGAAGAAATGTAAGCAGCGATATTGGTGTCTTGATCTCATGTGCCCATGTTTCAATATATTCTTCGTAATCATCCACCTGGATCTTCAATCGGTCCAGACTCTCCTGCTTGTTGCGCAGGGTCTGCCCGAGTAGAAGAATCATCTCTTTTTCCGCATCACTGGATACCCGAAGAAGCTCTGTCTCATGATAGGAATCCGGATTGCTGAGATAATTCAGGAATGCTTTTTCTTTCTTCATATCTCTGTAACTGACTGTGCCCAGAACAACCGCATAGATTAAAAGTGTTACTAATATCATCACCAGTGTCATTGCGTGAAATGCCTGTATATCAGCGATCCAGAGCATGAATGCAGCGAATCCGTCAATACATGCCAGGACCATCAGCCATGGCAGATACCGTTTCCATCGTTTTAAATTACATTTCATCCGTTTCTCCTTCCATGGTAAGACGGTAACCAACCCCTCGCACAGGCTGCAGCTTCTGCCTCATTCCCAGATTTGCCATTGTCTTTTTTAATCTGGTCAGATTCACCTGCAGAGCATTTTCATCAATATATTCCGTTGTATCCCAGAGCGCAATGCACAGCTCTTCTTTCGTTACCGTCTCCTCTTTGCTGCTTAAAAATGCTTCCAGTAATTTTCCCTGATTTTTCGGAAGAATGACTGACTGATTATGAATATACAATGTGTAGGTCTGTCTGTCCAGCAGAAAATCTGCTCCCTCCAGCAGATTGGCTCTTCCTTCATAGCGCTTTAGGACATTTCCTACACGGGCAAGCAACCGTTCTTTTCTGCAGGGCTTAGTCAGGAACTCATCTGCGCCAAGATTAAGCGCATGAAGTTCATCCCGCATCTGGTCACGGGAAGTTAACACTAGAACAGGGACTGCAGATTTTTGTTTGATCTCCCTGCAGATCTGGAATCCACTGATATTTGGAAGATTCAGATCCAGTATGACCAGATCCATTGAATCACTTAGAAGCTGTTCTGAGACATTTTCAAAGCACTGTATCAGACAAACTGTATAACCTGCTTTTTGTAAGATTTCTTTTAATTCTTCCTGCATAAATTTATCATCTTCTACAACTGCAATCTGCTTCATAGACTTCCTACACTCCTACATCATTTTCCGTTACTTTTTATCAGATCTACTCTTCCCGTTCCGGTACCATAAGTGATAAAAGATACCGATTGCTGGATGTTTTCACTGCAATTATATAGATATATTCTATCACACCCAGAAGCAGAATCATAGACATAGAAACCAGCATCAGAGTATTCATATTTTCTTTCGCACTTGAAGATACAATTCCTGTGAATAAAGAACGTACACCGAAGAAACTACTGATCAGTGCAACCACCGTTGGAATTCCGAAAAACCACTGGATCTGCCTTTTTGCAGACTGACACAAATCTTCATACGTTGCACCGAGTCTGATCAGTGTTTTGTATCGTCTGCCTGTTTTTTGCTGCCCAATCAGAAATTGTACACCGATTACCGTATTGGCAATGATCAGGAATATGATTGCCAGATATATGGTGATGTAGCTAGCTGCAACTGTGTAAAACAGCTGTCTGCCAATATTCTGCAGATAACTTTCATAAGAAAGTCCGGTCTCATCCAGTTTATGGTTCGTATCAGAAATTGCTGTTAACAGACTCTTTCCGGATGTTTCATTCTGATTCAGAATTCCATCTACGTATATCTCATAATCTCCCTGTGTCAGTTCTTCAAATACGTCATCCGGAAGGATCAATGCAAAGGAAAGAGTGATAGAACGGTCTGTCACAAGACTGACTGTCTGGACATGTCCCTTCAGGTGATAGTCTTCTTCTGCAATCTGTACTTCAGGCGATTTGTCCAGAATTCCATTCAAAATTCCAGAAATCTCTGGAGAGATGTAATCCGGATCTATATAGACACTCGCTTCTTTTTCCGACAGATTCAATGTCTCCTTCCCGGCCGCCTCCAATAACTGATTATACCCTGAGAGGGCAATCACATGAGGATATGTCGCATCGCTCAGATTATTTAATAACACATCTTTTTCATCTGATTCTGGCTGATCTTCCAGCCAGTTCATGACCTCTTCCATCTGAAATGCATGATCATAATCCTCTATTGTCCGGATGTAGCCAATCTTCATATCGAATAATTTGGAAAATAGATTTTCCATGTGATAGACTGACAGAGTGGATCTGACCGCCTTTGCATTCTTAGAATCTCCGGAAAAGGTATAGTCAAGAACATGTGCTTCCCGTGTCCCATTTATTCTGGCAATTGCTACACCAGAGCCAAAACAGCACAGTGCCGCCAGAATCAAAAGTGAACTCACTGCAAGTGTTGTCGAACGCCGGATCACATTCTCCTGAAGCTGACGGAAGGTAAATATACGAAGACCTTTGCCGGAAGAACTGCGCTCTGCCAGAATCCCCATGACTACCCGAAGTCCATAGAAGAACAGAATCGTTCCAAGCAGACCACTGACCAATGTAATTCCCATCCAGCTGATCTTGCGCCATGCAAGTCCACGGATTGCCAGGCCATATGCAACGATCAGGCATATCAGTCCCAGAATCAGAGTCATCACATACAGGCCTTTCGGCAGTGACTTCTTCATCTCTTCAGGCATCTCAACAAGCAGATCTCCGATCTCCTGTCTTGCGATTCTTCCGCTTAATATCAGAAATGCAAGACATTTGATCACCAGGAAACCAACAATGGTCCATAGAACTGCATGGAGGGAAAAGGAAAAATGATGGCCGATGATTCCAAGTCCTACAAGCTTTGCCGTAACCAGGCTGGTCATCTCCGATATCAATACAGCAACCGGAAGTCCTGTGCAGAGGGCAAAGATGCTACTGTAGAGGTCTTCCGCAAGAAGCAAGAAGAATAATTTCGATCTGCTCATTCCCATCATCAGATATACCCCAAATTCATGTTTTCTTCTCTCCAGCTGATATTTACTTGCAAAATAAATCAGAAAAAACAAGATAAAAAGAGTCGCTCCATATAACAGGGGAATCATCAGCAAAAGGCGGTCTACTGCATCGCTTTCCATCTGTGCGAGAAAAATCATAACATCCTGTTCAGACAATGACAGAATGATATAAAATGCAATGATCGTAACCAGAAGAGATGCAAAGAATAACCCATTTTCTTTCCTGCTTCTTTTACTATTACGAGAAACTAACTCAAAGAACATTTGCACTTCCCCCTCCCAGCTGTGCCATCACTTTCAGAATCCGCTCGTAGAATTCCTGTTTTGTCTCTTCTGGAATCTTCCTGCGAAGTTCATGAAAGATTAATCCATCCTGTATAAATAGGATACGTTTACAGTAGCTTGCTGCATTCGAATCATGCGTCACCATCAGGATGGTAGACTTCTGAGTCTCATTTAGCCCGGATAATTTTTCCATCAGCATGCGGGCATTTTTCGAATCCAGAGCTCCCGTCGGTTCGTCCGCCAGTATGATACCGGGCTTCAGGATCAATGCCCTGGCTGCTGCTGTTCTCTGCTTTTCTCCTCCGGATAACTGTGCCGGAAATTTATCCAGTACATCCGTGATCTCCAGATAAGATGCCAACTGTTCCAGACGTTTCTGGCTTTCTTGATCCGAAAGATTATGAAGGGACATCGGAAGAAGAATATTTTCTCGTGCAGTCAGATTGTCCAGAAGTTCAAAGTTCTGAAATAAATAGCCGATCTTTCTGCCGCGGTACTCTGACAGATCCGCTCCTTTCAGCGATCGGACATCCTTTCCCTGCATCATGATCTTGCCTTCCGTCGGTTGGATTACAGTTGCAATACAATTCAGAAGCGTTGATTTTCCAGAGCCACTGCTTCCCATGATCCCGATAAATTCTCCCGGCATTACCTGAAACGATATGCCGTTCAGAGCCTTCGTCTGATTTCCTGCCTTGCCATAATATTTGCGTAATGATTGGATTTCAAGAATATGTTCCATCTGCGCACCTCCTTAACTTTCTATCATGATCATATCATGCCATTCTCTGAAAAAACACTTACACTGACTGAAAGGTTTTGCTTATCAGATACTCATTACAGAAAAAGGACTGCCGAAGCAGTCCCATCCATTTTTATAAATCATTGATCTGATCAATTCTTCTTCCGTCATTCCAGATTCGTTCCAGATTGTAGAATTCCCGGTTCTCACTGTCAAATACATGCACAATGATATCCCCGTAGTCCATCAGTACCCATGCTCCGCCATTCTGGCCTTCGCATTGTTTCTGATGATATCCTGCCTGATACATCTTCTCTTCTACATTATCTACCAGTGCTCTGACCTGGCTGTCACTGGTTCCATCTGCAATGACAAAATAATCTGCAATAATGGATACATTTGAGATATCTATGATGCAGACATTTTCTCCTTTTTTATCCTCCAGTGCCTCAAATGCGACACGTACCATTTCTTTTGCCTGATCCATATTAATCCTCCCTGCCTAATTCTTCTTTATAATATTCATACGTTTTTTGTGTCATCGGATCCACAGAGATCTTCCGGCTGTTCAAATATACCAGCGAATCCTTCAGAATCCGGTAAAGGCATGCGTCGATATCAGTAAATGCAAGCTTACGGACCTCTGCCATATTGGGCAGTTCCTTTCTCCCCGGTTCAATATAATCTGCAATATACACAATTTTTTCCAGAAGAGACATTCCTGGTCTACCGGTTGTATGGCTGGCTATCGCATCCAGAATCTCCTGTTCTTTAATATGATATTTCTCTTTTGCAAGGAATGCTCCCAGTTTCGCATGAAGAAGACTTGGATTCTTTCGCTCTACCTCTGATACACCCAGATGCTGTTTTTCACATAACTGGATCTTTTTCTCTCCCGGAATACATTTTGCACAGTCATGAAGAAGTCCTGCCAAAAGTGCCTGTTCCTGGTCTGCGTCAAATCGCATTGCCATGGCTGCAGATGTATACATCACTCCCATTGTATGCTGAAACCGGTCTTCATCCAGTTCTTTTTCCAATTTTCCAAGTATCTTTCTAATCTTGTCGTCCATTTTCATTCCTCTTTTACTGATATAAGTGATGTCTGGTAATATATACTGCCACGTCTTTCGGAACGTATGGGGCGATATTCTTACCTTCTTTTACCATCATACGGAGTTCGTGAGATGACACTTTTATAAGCGGTGTTACAAAAAGCCGGATACGGGCATCATATTTTTCTGTCAGATATCTGATACGGGCATTCATTTCTTCTTTCGTATTTACTTCATCCCTGTAGGTCGCAAGAATCGTACATGTTGGAAACAATCTTTCCGGGTGTCGCCACGTTTCAATTGCAAACAGGGAATCTGCGCCGATAATAAAGTAAAACTCATCCTCAGGATATCGTTTTTTCAAATACTCCATGGTACTGTAAGAGCAGGAAACTTCTGTACGTCTTGCTTCATACAATTCCAGCCGGAATTCCGGATATGGAGCTATCGCAAGCTCTGTCATCCGGATCCTGTCCTCCACATCTGATTCTATGGAAGAGCTCTTTTTGTGCGGTGGATTTCCGTTCGGCATGAACCACACCTGGTCCAGACCGGCTGCTTCATACGCTGCATGTCCCAGCATCAAATGTCCATTATGGATCGGATTAAAGGTTCCACCCATTATTCCTATTTTCATATCACTACTCCATATCTGACCCTACGGCAGTACAATCTTTTTATTCTTATCTTTTCCTTCTTTATATAATACAATCTTCTTACCGATGACCTGAACAACCTGTGAACGGGTACGTTCTGCGATTACTTCCGCAAGTTCTCGCGGATCATCTGCACAGTTTTTCAGAACACTGATCTTGATCAGCTCTCTGGCATCCAGTGCTTCCTGAATTGCTCCTGTAAGCTCCGGCGTCATGCTGTTCTTCCCAATCTGGAAGATTGGCTCCATGGTCATTGCAAGGCTTTTCAAATATGCTCTCTGCTTTGTCGTCATCTTTCTTTATTCTCCTACTTTATTTACAGTTCACACTGTACTTATTTATAATAATCAAACTGTAATCCGTACATCCGGACAGTATCACCTTCCTGGATTCCGGCTGCTTCAAGTTCATCCAGGATTCCGGAATCTTTCAGGAATTTCTGGAAGAACGCAAATCCTTTTTCAGAATCCAAATTGGTATAACCAAGCATCTTTTCAATCTTTGGACCTTCTACAACATACATATCGTCCTCTTTTTCAACAGTATATGGAAGATCTGCTAGAATCAGTTCCTCTTCCGGGAAATATTCCTGTTCAAATATGATTGGAGCCTGATCCAGTCCTTTTAACTGCTCGGATACATAATATAACAGCTCCTGGATTCCTTCTCCGGTAACTCCTGAAATTGGAAATACACGAATTCCCTTTGGTTCGAATTCATCTTTCAGGCGTTTTAACGGGTCATCTCCATCTGCATAGATAACATCGATCTTGTTGGCCGCGATGACCTGTGGACGCTTCGCGATCTCTGGATTATAGGCCTCCAGCTCTGCATTGATCTTATAGATATCATCTACCGGATCACGTCCCTCTGTTCCGGCTGCATCTACGACATGGATCATCAGCTTTGTACGCTCAATATGACGTAAAAATTCATGACCAAGTCCCACACCTTCAGAAGCACCTTCGATAAGTCCCGGAATATCCGCGATCACAAATCCCTTTCCATCTTTCAGATCTACAACTCCAAGATTCGGATTCAAAGTAGTGAAATGATAATTGGCAATTTTGGGCTGCGCATTGGTCACACGAGCTAAAAACGTGGATTTCCCGACATTTGGAAATCCTACCAGGCCAACATCCGCAATCACTTTCAGTTCCAGATCAACCGTTAATTCTTTCGAAGGTTGTCCCGGCTGTGCATACTTCGGCACCTGCATAGTCGCCGTTGCAAAATGCTGATTGCCCAGTCCTCCTTTTCCACCTTTTAACACGATCTGTCTTCGGTTTTCTCCTGACATATCTGCAATGACTTTTCCAGATTCAGATTCTTTTATGACGGTTCCTTCCGGAACTTTGAGTACGATATCATCTGCATCTGCCCCATGGCATCTGCGTTTTCCGCCAGGCTGTCCATCTTTTGCAGCATATTTTCTCTTGTGACGATAATCCTGAAGAGTATTCAGCCCTTCATCTACTTCAAAAATCACATCTCCGCCGCGGCCACCGTCACCACCGTCAGGGCCACCGTTCGGTACATACAATTCCCGCCGGAAGCTGACATGACCGTCACCGCCTTTTCCAGATCTGATATATATCCTTGCTCTATCTGCAAACATACATTTTTCCTTTCTATCAACTGTTCTTTTACGACGTTGTTTTTACAATCTGAAAAAAAGAGCGCTGCAAAATAACTGTAAAAGAAGTTAACTGCAACGCTCTTTTCAACTCATAATTAAGCTACTGGATAGATAGAAACCTGTTTCTTATCTCTTCCTTTTCTTTCAAATCTTACCACGCCATCAACGAGTGCGAATAATGTATCGTCACCGCCGCGTCCTACATTGATTCCTGGGTGAATCTTTGTTCCGCGCTGTCTGTAAAGAATGTTACCAGCTTTTACAAACTGTCCGTCAGCTCTTTTAGCACCAAGTCTC
>JALEKG010000033.1 GCA_022769185.1 Dorea sp.
CTGATTCCACATGCCATACTGAGAGCTTCCTGATGACTCTCCTTCAGAAATTTCCCAAAGAGATGCCCTGCAACACCTCCCAGTATTACCCCGGCTGTATTAATCATCGTTCCTAATCCTATCATTTGTTTTTACCTCTGCATATTTCCTCATTTTTTGTCACTCTTTCTATTGTAACGGTTTTGCTCTTATATTTCATCATCTTTTTTTAGAATCCTATTTATTTTAATAGGCATACTGATGGGACTTTTGATCCACTCATAGGTATGAATCGCAAAAGCATATAAAAAAAGGAAAAGTTCATTCGTAAAAAAATCAAGACGAATGAATTTTTCCTTTTCATATTAGATATTGCCAACAATCTCTGTTACCAACGCTTTAAACTGTTTTGCTACACGGTCTGCCGTCTCCTGCACTTCCTTATGGTCAAGTTGTTCTGATGACATACCCGCAGCCATATTCGTGATACACGAGATACCGCATACTTCCATTCCCATATGACGCGCTGCCATCGCCTCGCAGGCTGTACTCATACCTACAGCATCTCCACCCCAACTTCTGCATAAACGAACCTCCGCCGGAGTCTCATAAGCCGGTCCTGTCAACTGCACATAGACACCTTCCTGTATCTGGATTCCCATATCCGCTGCAACCTTCTTAATAATATCACGCATACGAACGCTGTATACTTCACTCATATCCGGGAACCTTGCTCCCAGTTCATCAAGGTTAGGTCCTATAAGTGGACTTGGAACACCAGTTGTGATATGATCTGTGATCACCATAAAATCCCCAGGCTTAAAATCATAATTTGCTCCTCCGGCCGCATTGGTAAGAATCAGTTTCTTGGCTCCCAACATTCCCATTAAACGAGTTGGAAGTACAACATCGGACATCGGATATCCTTCATAATAGTGAACTCTTCCCTGCATAATAACTACCGGAACCTTTTTCACATAACCAAACACGAATCTTCCTTTGTGTCCGGCAACTGTTGAAATTGGGAATCCTTCAATCTCTGTGTAGTCAATGGTCTGTTCAATTTGAATTTCTTCCGCATAATCGCCCAGTCCTGATCCGAGAATCAGTGCCACTTCCGGCTGAAAATTTGTCTTTTCTCTTACGCTTTTTATACACTTTTTAAGTTTTTCGTATATTTCGTTCATTTCCTACCTCCTTTTTCATCTAGCCAAGATCGATTTTTGATGAAATCATTTTCTTCAAGCCCTCATATTGTTCCTCATTGATTAAAATCTGATTTCCATCTTTTGTAATCAGGCCATCATCTAAAAACTTTTTTATACCTCTGCTGATACTTTTCAAACATAATCCCGTTTCATCTGCCAGATTTTGTCTGTTCCCTTTTACATATAAAAGACCATTTTTGCTATACCTTTCATATCTCTCAACAAACAACAACGCAAGTCTGTCCGCCCCCTGAAGGAAAAGAAAAAGTCTGCTGTTCCTTGCCTCCTTTGACAAATATTCACACACCAGTTTTGCCTCATGTTTCAGTGCTTTAATGTCCGAATACATCCATTTTTCAAATGTACTTCTAGGAATTTTTACAATCGTACAATTTGTAATTGCCCGAAGTGTCGTCATATAAGTATCCAAATCCATCAAAATTTCCATCCCGCCAAAAGCATAGACTCTGTTAAACTGCATGTAGTCATAAGGAGTGCCATAGACACGATAATCAATTGCCTCGATAATGCCATTTCCTATAAAAACTATAGTATCCGCAGGTTCTCCTTCTCTTATGAACACGTCTCCCTTTTTTAATTCTTCAATCTGAAATGCTTCCATAAGCCACATCGGAGCACTTCTAAAATACTCTTCAAACTGTTCTTTTCTTTCTCTATCGATACTTTTTAGAAATGGTAATGCTTCATACAAAAGCTTATATTTCATGCATTACTCTCCTTTCTCATATTGTAGCTTCTCCAGATTTCATCAGATTCTTTATGACCTTTGATAGAAACTGAATTACCGGTCCCGCCGTCAATGCCGTTATAATGGTAATTACCCCTAGTTTTCCGCCAAGCACAAAACCCAAAACAATACAGCTAATATCAAAGCCTATTTTTACTGTTCTGTATTCTTTTCCGATCTTATCTTTCAGGACCATTACCATTCCTGTAAATGGATCCAGGCCAATATCTGCCGTAATATACATCGCTACTCCCGTATATAACAGGAGGCATCCCAAAGCTGCTCCACAAATCTGAATGGGAAGCCTCTGAGTCGGAAACAACACATGATACAGTTTTCCTCCTAAACTGACAACGGAACCATATGGAATAATATAAATAAATGTCCCAATATTCACATAATGCTTGTCCAGAAAGAATACAAGAATGACCAAGACGATATTAACAATATTTGATGCGGTTCCCAGTTGTTCTGCGGAAAGATCTGCCGCATTTCTGATTCCGTCATATACGATTCCAATCGGATCATTCCCTAATGCTGCTGCGGCATTAAATGCCACACCTGTTCCCACCAATATGATTCCGACAATTGCCAGAATCAGATTGATTATTTTTTCCTTTTTCAATGAATTTTTACCTCTTGCCTTAAATTAATTTACCTAAAATGGAACTTCCAATCGTACTTTCCGGCATCTCTACACCAAAGTTTTCTGCCACCGATGCTCCAATCACAGCAAAGGTATCCTCATTTTCCAGTGCTCCACCGTTTTCCATTTTTTTCGAATACGCCATAAACGGCACATATTCTCTTGTGTGATCTGTTCCGGTATAGGTCGGATCATTTCCGTGGTCTGCTGTCAGAATCAAAAGGTCCTCGGCACCAAGTTCTTCCAGAAGCACTCCTAAATTCTGATCAAACTTTTCAATTTCTTTTCCGTATCCTTCTACATCTCTGCGGTGTCCCCACAATGCATCAAAATCAACCAGATTGACATAGCAAAGTCCATGGAAATCTTTTTTACAGATTTCAATCGTCTGTTCCATACCATGAACAGAACTGTTAGAATGATATGTTTCTGTAATGCCTTCCCCACAGAAAATATCATTAATCTTACCAACCCCAATCACATCCAGACCTGCATCCTTCAAAGCATTCAGTGTCGTAGGTCCGGTGGGTTTCAATGCATAATCATGGCGGTTACTAGTCCGTTTGAACTCTCCTTTTTTCTTTCCGATATAAGGTCTTGCAATGACACGCCCAACTCTCCACTCATCCTTCATTGTAATTTCGCGGGCAATTTCACAACAGCGATATAAATTTTCTAAATCAAAAGTCTCTTCATTGCCGCAGATCTGGAGCACAGAGTCAGCAGATGTATAAACAATCATTGCTCCCGTGTTAATTTCTTCTTCACCAAGCTCTTCAATAATCTCTGTACCACTGGCACTCTTATTACCAATAACCTTTTTTCCACATTGCTTTTCCAGTTCTGCGATTAACTCTGGCGGAAATCCCGTATCTGTAAAGGTTTTAAATGGTTTCTCCGTCTTGATTCCCATCATTTCCCAATGTCCAGTCATGGTATCCTTACCATTGCTCGTCTCTCCAAGACGCATATATCTTCCAATTGGATTTTCTTCACCCACCATCTTTCCGGCTTTATGAAGATTCAACATTCCGAGTTTTTTCAGGTTTGGAATATTAAGTGTCCCCATTTTCTCCAAAATATGTCCAAATGTATCCACCCCGATATCTCCGAATTTCGGTGAATCCGGCATTGCTCCAATTCCCAGCGAATCTAGGACGATTACAAAAATTCTCTTATATTCGTTCATCTCATTCTCACCTCAATACATTTTGCAAAATTTACTTACCCACAAGATACATTTGTATGACATCCTGTGAATTTTTATCTTACTGCCGGGCATCCGACATTTTTCGGTACAGCCTGTTCTTCACGCCATCATCTGCAAATGCAGCATCTATCGCATTTCTCATCAAAATCAGGATCTCATTATCACTGACTCCGTACATACTCTGAATAAACTCCAGTTCTTTTGTCATAGAGCTATTGCTCACCGTCCGATTATCTGTATTAACCGTGACCCAAACCCCTGCATCCAGAAACTCTCGAATTGGATATTCCACCGCACTTCCAACTGCCTTTGTCTGAAGATTACTAATCGGACACATTTCAATTCCAATGTGTGCCTCCCTTACCATCTTCTGCACAGCAGAATTTCCTCTCATGGCAATCCCATGACCGATTCTTCCTGCTCCTACCTGTATTGCATCAATAATATTCTGTACATTACCACATTCACCGGCATGGATGGTAAATGGCATTCCAAGCTTCTTTGTCTTTTGAAACAGTTTCATAAACTCCGACATCGGATACTGTGCCTCGGCTCCTGCCAAATCCGTGGCACAGACACCGAATCCCAGAAACTGACGCGCTGTCTTTATCATTTGGTAGTTTTGTTCCTCACTGTGATGCCTCATGGCACAGGTAATTACATTGTACTCTACCCCAAAGTCTTTTTTCCCTTTTTCAAGCCCTTTCAGCAATGCAGCAATTACCTGCTCCGTACCCATTTCTTCCGTCACAGACAGAAGTGGCGCGAAACGTATTTCTGCATAGCATACATTCTCCTTGCTCATGACCTTCAGCACATCATATCCGGCTCCTTCAAGTCCAGCTTCATCCTTTAAACAAAGCCCCGGAAGTTCGAATTTCTCCAGATATTCTACCAGACTTCCACAGTCTTTCGTTACACTCAGTTCTTCTTGAGACACGGCCTTTCCAAGCCGTGTCTCTATAAACTCTTTACTGAGTGAACCATCCAGATGGCAATGAAGCTCTACTTTTGGTAACTTTTTCAGTTCATTTACTGTCATCATCAAATTCTCCTTATTAAGTCGGGACATTTACGCCAGATTCTTCGGTCCGAACCCCAGCGGAAGCAATTCCTTTAATGTAAAAATCTCATACTGTTCTTTACTGGTTGCCAGAATGATCTGGAAAGTATCCGGATTGCAGAATTCCATCATGACCTGCCGGCACACGCCACATGGAGCTGCATATTCTGTCAGAACTCCGTCTTTTCCACCCACTACACAAATGGCCTGAAACTCTTTTTCTCCTTCACTGACAGCTTTGAAAAAAGCGGTTCGCTCTGCACAGTTTGTTGGAGTATAGGCAGCATTTTCAATATTGCATCCTGTATAGAGTTTTCCATCCTTTGTCAGGAGTGCTGCCCCCACTTTAAAGCCAGAATACGGAGTATAAGAAAATCTAAGCTGTTCCATTGCCAGTTCAATCATTTCTTCTACAATTTTTTTATCCATTTCCATCCCACCTTATTTTAATATCCAGATGCCTCTTCATTCTTCACAAGCTTAATAATCCGGCTTGTTCCAAGGCGGTCTGCACCTAAAGAAAGGAACTTCTCAGCATCATCCATCGAAGCAATTCCTCCAGCTGCTTTCATCTTTACATCCGGTCCGATATTTTCTGAGAACAGTTTAATATCATTAAAAGTTGCTCCGGCTTTAGAGAATCCAGTAGATGTCTTTATATAATCCGCCCCGGCTCTGGTTACAATCTCACACATTTTTATTTTTTCTTCATCCGTTAACAAACATGTTTCAATAATAACCTTCAAAATTTTTTCTCCACATGCCTCTTTTAAAGTGTGGATTTCTTCCTCTATAAGATCATACTTTTTATCTTTGAGCCAGCCAATATTAATCACCATATCGATTTCAGACGCACCATTTGCTATTGCGTCCTTTGTCTCAAATTCCTTTGTTTTTGTCGTCATATAGCCGTTCGGGAATCCGATGACCGTGCAGACTGCCATTTTTTCCCCAACATATTCACTTGCCTGTTTCACATAACTCGGTGGAATACATACAGAGGCTGTCTGATATTTGATTGCATCGTCACAGATCTGTTTGATTTCTTCCCACGTTGCCGTCTGTAATAGAAGGGTATGATCTACATGTTTTAAAATTTCCTTTACGTCCATTTTCTATCCTCTTTATTATTTTTCTTTTTTCTGATCTTTCTGAATCAAGTTGCGAATTGCTTCAACCGCCACCTGGATCGCCATATCCGTATCATGCACAACTGGATTTTCCAATCCAAGCTTTTCTCTTTCTTGATTCGCAACTACGAGGAAACAGGATCCTGTTCTCACTCTCAGATGGCTTGCAACAATAAACAGAGCTGCTGATTCCATCTCAGATGCAAGACATCCAAGTCTCTTCCATGCTTCCCATTTGTTCAAAAGTTCATAACTTACCGGTTTCGTTTCCGGCTCATGCTGCCCATAGAATGCATCCTTACACTGTACTACACCCGTGTGGAAAGGATATCCTTTTTTCTCTGCTGCATCTACCAGTGCATTTGTCACAGACAGATCCGCTACTGCCGGAAATTCAATCGGTGCATATTCTTTGCTTGTTCCTTCCATTCGAATTGCTCCCGTAGCAATCACAACATCTCCGCTTTTCACATCTGTCTGCATACCGCCACAGGTACCGATCCGGATAAAGGTATCCGCACCACAGCGATACAGCTCTTCCATTGCAATGGATGCAGAAGGTCCGCCGATTCCGGTAGACGTTACACTGACTTTTACTCCATTCAGCGTGCCGGTATATGTTACATACTCTCTATTATCAGCAACTAATACAGGATTGTCGAAATACTGAGCGATCTTCACACAGCGTTTCGGGTCTCCCGGCATAATCACATAACGTCCGACTTCGCCCTGTGCCACCTGAATGTGATACTGTCTGCTTGCGTCTTCTGAATAATTCTTCATATCATTTTCCTCTCTTTCTATCGCTGGCCTTTATCGTAAGGGATTCCTTCTGCCTTCGGAGCTCTGGATTTCTTAGAAACGAATACCAGAACTACCAGAGAAATAATATACGGAAGCATGTTATATACAGTACTCGGAAGTTTCAATGCTACCAGTGCATCAAATCCCGTATATACATTAGAAAGCGCACGGAACAGTCCAAATAAGATCGCTGCAAGACCAATATTTACCGGTTTCCACTGTCCGAAGATCATAACTGCCAGAGCCAGGAATCCGAATCCTGCCACTCCATTTTCAAACTTCCACTCACTAACACCTGCAGTAATATATACCAGACCGCCAAGTCCACCTAGCGCACCCGAGATAAGAACCCCCGCATAACGCATCTTATATACGTTAATACCTACGGAATCTGCTGCCTGCGGATGTTCACCACATGCACAAAGTCTTAATCCAAATTTTGTTTTATACAATATTACATATGATGCAATCACTACCAACAGAGCAATCAGCATAAACCAGTTGAATTCAAACTTCCCAATATTTACAAGAAATGCCTTTTTTGCCTGTCCGTATGCAACGGTAGAAGATACATTGTCTGTGCTTTCTGCAGTGTTGATTGCTCTTACAATGACAACCGCAGCTGCCGGTCCCAGAAGATTTAACGCAGTTCCGACCAGTGTCTGGTCTGCGTTAAACTTAATAGCCGCAACACCAAGCAGCAATGAAAAGATCATTCCAATCACTACACTTACCAGAATAACAAGTAAAATAACAACCGGCACAGCCGTGCCAGATGGCAGATACTTCATCGTGAGGGCTCCTCCAAGAGCTCCCATAACCATAATGCCTTCCAGTCCGATGTTGATAACGCCACCGTGTTCTGAGAAACATCCGCCAAGCGCTACCAGTACCAGAACAGAAGCAAATATTAATGTATATTGAATCAATAACAGCATTATGCTTCGCCTCCTTTCTGCGTTTTTGCAGCCCGTTTCTCATTTCTCTTGTTCAGGTATCTGTTCAGCCACATCTTAAAGAAGAGTACAAATCCACACAGATAGATGATAAACGCAGAAATCAAATCCGAAATCTGTGAGCAATACATGGTCTTATCTACATATGTACCGCCACTTGTGATATGTTGAATAAAATAAGAAGAAAAGATCGCTCCAATTGGACTGGATCCTCCAAGGAACGCCGCTGCAATTCCGTTGAATCCCATACTTGGAACTGTTGTCTGCTGAACCATCCATTGTTCGATTCCTGTCAAATAGAAGATTCCTGCGCCCAGTCCAGCCAGTCCGCCGGCAATTACCATCGTTAAAATAATATTTCTCTTCTCACGCATACCGCAATATTTAGCCGCATTCTTATTCATTCCAGTTGCTTTCAATTCATATCCGAATTTCGTTTTTTCCAGAACTATCCACACAAGAATTGCCATAATAACCGCAAGCGGAAGTCCAATGGTGACAAACTCATTGTTGGAGAACAGCTTATCCAGCCCTAAATTCGGAAGCAATGCGCTTTTATTAGTGCTTGACAGCGGTTTCGTATATGGAGTAGAAGTTTCTTTTACCTTTGATAACAGTAGATTTACGCAATAAAGTCCGATCCAGTTCAACATAATACAGGAAATAACTTCATTCACATTGAAATATGCCTTCAGAAGACCAGATAGTCCTCCTACAAGTGCCGCTACGACAATAGCTGCCACCAGACATACATACCATGGCATATTAAATTTTAATCCACAGTACAGACAGGCACCTACTCCAACCACATACTGTCCGGCAGCGCCAATGTTAAACAGACCGACTTTCCATGCAAATAATACGGACAGAGAACACATCAAAAGTGCCGAAGCCTTTACCAGTGTTGTTCCTAAATATTTTTTTGCCGCAACCGCACTTGGATAGTACAGGAAGTTCTTTAAAATAGCAATAATGGCTCCACTTGCACCATGTGGGTTGATAATTAACAATACAATATAACCTACCAAGAGGCCGATAATAATACAAAGCAGTGATCCTAAAATGGTTTGGAAGCCACTATTTCTTAACAAGCTCTCTTTCTTTTTCTGGCTATTACTCATCAGCTCCTGCCTCCTTTCTCCTGGAACCAGCCATGTAAAGACCTAGTTCCTCAACCGTAACTTTCTTCGGATCAAATTCCCCTACAATTTCACCCTCATACATTACCAGAATCCGGTCGGATACATTCATTACTTCATCCAGTTCCAGACTGACAAGCAGAACACCTTTTCCGGCATCTCTCTGTGCCACCAGTTGTTTATGGATATATTCAATCGCTCCTACATCCAGTCCTCTGGTTGGCTGGACCGCAATTAATAGCTCCGGATTTTTGTCAATCTCACGGGCAATAATTGCTTTCTGCTGGTTACCGCCAGACATAGAACGTGCTTTGGTAATTGCCCCCTGCCCTGAACGCACATCATACTGTTCAATCAGGCGGTTCGCGTATTCCCGAATTTCTTTCCGTTTCAAAAATCCAAACTTATTCGTAAATTGTGGCTCGAAATACCTTTGCAGAACAATGTTATCTTCCAGTGAATAGTCAAGAACCAGTCCATGTTTATGTCTATCTTCAGGAATATGGCTCATTCCAGATGTCAGACGTTTACGTATGGATGCATTTGTAATATCTTCTCCATCTAACTTAATGGTTCCACTTTTTAATGGTTCCAATCCTGACAGACCATATACAAACTCCGTCTGTCCGTTACCATCAATTCCTGCAATACAGACAATCTCACCTCTGTGTACCTGTAACGATACATTGTTTACCGCATTATTTTTGTGCCGTTTTGACGCAACCGTCATGTTCTGAATTTCCAGCACAACGTCCCCAGGTTTGGAAGGCTGCTTCTCTACCACAAAATTCACATCACGTCCTACCATCATCGCAGAAAGCTTCTCCGGCGTAGTGTCTTTAATATCCACAGTACCGATATACTTCCCTTTTCTCAGTACGCTGCAGCGGTCTGCCACCTGCATAATCTCTGCAAGCTTATGGGTAATAAAAAGAATGCTCTTTCCTTCTGCAGCAAGATTCTTCATAATCGACATCAATTCCTGAATCTCCTGAGGTGTAAGTACAGCTGTGGGCTCATCAAAGATCAAAATCTCATTATCGCGATACAGCATTTTCAAAATTTCCGTTCTCTGCTGCATGCCGACCGTAATATCTTCAATCAGAGCATCCGGGTCTACCGCAAGACCATATTTTTCAGACAGTGCGACAACCTTCTTTCTCGCTTCATCCTTCTGCAGAAATCCTCCTTTTGTAGTTTCAACACCTAAAATAATGTTGTCCAGAACACTAAAGCATTCTACCAGTTTAAAGTGCTGGTGCACCATTCCGATTCCAAGATCATTGGCATCATTCGGGTCACTAATTCTGACCGTCTTTCCATCCTTACGGATCTCACCCTCCTCAGGCTGGTACAATCCAAAAAGTACACTCATCAGTGTTGACTTTCCTGCACCGTTTTCTCCTAACAGCGCATGAATTTCGCCTTTCTTCAGCTGTAAAGTAATATTATCGTTTGCAATGATACCCGGGAATTTTTTCGTAATGTTTAACATCTCAATTGCATACTGTTCCATCCTTTACATACCTCCTAGTATAATAATGGTGTAGTCAAGAATGACTACTGGTTAATAGTTACAAAGTCCAATCTAATAAATCTATATTGATATAACAGAAGGAGGAGTTCCCCCTCCATCAGAAGTTATAGGTCAACATTTTTGCTATGTCTGAGGTTTCCTTAATGCACCAGACAAAATATAGAGGTATAATCACTGAAGGCAGGATCATTGACGTATCCTCCTTGGGAACCCGCCTTCCGGCTGGTGAAACCTCTTAGAAAGTCTGTCAGTCCATTCGGTGGTGATTTATGTTTTGGCTGGTTGGGAAGCCCCAGGCTATACCTGTATAAACCGCTAGGTTGCGTATCCACCTTTTGGAAATGGATGCCTGCCGGAAAGGATATTACTATGCACTATCAAAAAGTACTTAAGATGCTCGAAAGCATCCCCTACCTCTCAGTCGGGCTTGATGTCGGCGCAGATTTCACTTGGATGTCCATCATGCTACCCAATGGCATTCTCACTGGTAAACCATTTAAGATCATTCACTCTGATCCACAATCCCGTGAGCTTGCCGTCACAAAAATAAAGGAAGCCCAAGAGATGTATTCTCTCGAAAGCCGTTGCTTCCTTGAGTCCACCGGGATCTACCACATCCCGCTCCTGTGCTTCCTTCGTGATAAGGGTTTTGACTGCTCCGTCATTAATCCTATCATTACTAAGAATAGCACAAATATGAACGTTAGGAAATTGCATAATGATAAATTTGATTCAAAAAAAGCGGCTAAAGTCGGTCAGGAT
>JALEKG010000096.1 GCA_022769185.1 Dorea sp.
TGAGATAGAATATAGGAAGAAAGAAATCATTTTTGGATACGTAAAAGAAGGAAAAACACCGGTAGAACTTCTGGGAATCCTGCGGGGAATGGATCTTCCGGATACGGTATATGGAATGTTAAGTGAGATTTTATTAGCATAGCTAGGAGAATGAGGATGAATCAGTCTGAAAGAAGAGATCAAGGGATGGCATACATCTCAGATGAACAGATCATGGAAGAGCAGAAAGCCTGCAGAAAAATTCTGCAGAAATTAAATACGGCGGATGTTTCTGATTTTGACAGAATTGCAGAAATTGTGAAAGGACTGTTGGGAAAGTCGGAGAATGCATTCATTAACCCGCCATTTCACTGTGATTATGGTTCTCATATTGAAGTCGGTAAGAATTTCTATGCAAATTACAATTGTACGATTCTGGACGTTGCAAAGGTGAAAATCGGCGACAACTGCCAGATGGCTCCGAATGTTGCCATCTATACAGCCGGACATCCCCTGCATCCGGTGGCCAGAAATTCCATGTATGAATATGGAATCGAAGTCACCATTGGAGACAATGTCTGGATCGGAGGAAGCACGGTGATCCTTCCGGGAGTACATATCGGAAGCAATACGGTCATCGGAGCCGGAAGCGTGGTAACCAAGGATATTCCCGACTGGGTCGTGGCAGCAGGAAACCTATGCAGAGTGATCCGGAAGATTACGGAAGAAGATAAAAAATATTATTACAAAGACCGGGAATTCGACGAAGAGGCGTGGAATGTGATCCAAAGTCTGGAAGAATAAGAGATTAAAATAATATCTAAAGCCAGAAAGAATAAGAGATCTGGAAGAAATGACAGGAAGATCGAAGAAGGAGGAGCAAGAGATGGCAGCAGAAGTGAATCAGACAAAGACATGGTGGAAGGAAGCGGTGGTCTATCAGATCTATCCGAGAAGCTTTAAAGACAGTAATGGAGACGGCATCGGTGATTTGAATGGAATTACGGAGAAAATGGATTATCTGAAGGAGCTTGGGATCGATGTGATCTGGCTTTCTCCGGTCTATGAATCCCCCAATGATGATAATGGGTATGATATCAGTAATTATCAGGGGATCATGAAAGAATTTGGTACGATGGATGATTATGACCGGATGCTTGCAGCAGCACATGAAAGAGGAATCAAAATTGTCATGGATCTGGTCGTGAACCATACTTCCGATGAACATCCGTGGTTTGTGGAAAGCCGCAGTTCAAAAGAGAACCCGTATCGGGATTATTATATCTGGAGAGAAGGGAAGGATGGAAAAGCCCCGAATAACTGGGAATCCTGCTTCTCCGGATCCACCTGGGAATATGATGAGACGACACAGATGTATTATCTGCATCTCTTTTCCAAAAAACAGCCGGATCTGAACTGGGATAATCCAGTGGTGCGGGAAGAGGTCTTCCGTATGATGGACTGGTGGTGCCAGAAAGGAATCGACGGTTTCCGTATGGATGTCATTTCCATGATCTCCAAGGTTCCTGGACTTCCGGACGGAACTCCGAAAGAAAATGGACTTGCAGATCCTTCTCCATATGTCTGCCATGGTCCTCATGAGCATGAATATCTGCAGGAGATGAACCGGAAAGTATTGTCGAAATATGACCTTCTGACCGTTGGAGAATGTGCAGGAGTGACGATTGAAGAGGCGAAGAAATATGCCAATCTGGATAACAGTGAGTTAAATATGGTCTTTCAGTTTGAACATACGAGCCTGGACTGTAAAAATGGAAAATGGAGTGATGACAAGATTGATCTGGTAGAGCTCAAGGAAGTGATGTCGAAATGGCAGACAGAGCTTATGGGAAAGGCATGGAACAGCCTCTACTGGTGCAATCATGATCAGCCGAGGATGCTCTCCAGAATGGGCGATGATTCCCCGGAATACCGGGAGATTTCAGCAAAAATGCTGGCAACCTGCCTTCATATGATGCAGGGAACTCCATATGTTTATCAGGGCGAAGAGCTGGGAATGACCAATATGCCGTTCCAGTCCCTGGAGGAACTGCGAGATATCGAAAGTATCAATGCTTATCATGATCTGGTGGGAAGAAATGTCGCAGATCATGAGACAATGATGCGCTACATTCGCTGCAAAGGACGTGACAATGCAAGAACACCTATGCAGTGGGATGACAGTGAGCAGGCAGGCTTCACGACCGGAACACCATGGATCGAGGTCAATCCGAACTACACCGAGATCAACGCAAAAGAGCAGGTGGAACGAGAAGACTCCGTATTCCACTATTATCAGAAGCTGATCAGACTCCGCCATCAGAATGAGATCATCGTGTACGGAGATTATGAGCTTCTGCTGGCAGATCATCCGGCACTGTATGTCTATACCAGGACACTGGGAGAAGAAAAACTTCTGGTCATCTGCAATTTCAGCAAAGAAGCCCAGGAAATGGAACTTCCGGAAGCATGGAAAGACCAGGAAGCAGAGGTACTGATCGCAAACTACGAAGACGTTCAGATCTCAAATACCATGAAACTGCGCTCATACGAAGCAATGGTATTGAGAAATTGTTAAAGGAGATTCTCCATTCTACGATTCTTTGGCCTGTGGATATAGCCTGGGTATATAGAAAGAAATAAGATATTACTGCCCCGAATCTGTGGTGTGAAAGTAGGAAATAAGATGAAAACGGGGTATATAAAGAAAAAGAGAATGAATCCTGCCCCGCGGGCAGGATTCGGAAGCCAACCAAGAAGAGGAAACGGGGCAATAGCGAGGAAGTTTTTCGCTATTGTCCCGTTTCTTCGAAGAATGAAGAACAATTCTTGACAGATGTGTTTTTGCCTGATATGATGAATTTATATAGACCGACCGTCGGTCGATTGTGAATGCAATGAAATTTCAGAGAAGGTATCAGGATTTGCAAGTGAATCTTGTAAGGAAGAGTAATGGAAGGTGATGGCTGCGATGAGAGTTGTGAAGGAGCATGATGAGCGAAAGCAAGAGATTATTGATACGGCAGAGATGTTATTTACAGAGAAGGGATATGACCAGTGCAGTGTGAATGATATTCTGAATGCGATCGGGATTGCGAAAGGGACTTTTTATCATTATTTTAAGTCGAAAGAAGAAGTCCTGGATGCTGTGATTGCGCGAACGACGGACCAGATCATGGAGAGGGTCCTGAGTGTAGCAGGAGAAAAGAATCTGACACCGGAGGAAAAGCTACTGCAGGTATTTCTGGCAATGAAGGCGGATCAAAAGACAGAACAGGCACTGCTGGAGGAGATGCATAAGACGGAAAATGCACTGATGCATCAGAAGAATCTAGTTGCCTGTGTGAATACGCTGACTCCGGTCCTTAAACAGATTGTGGAAGAGGGAGTCGAGGATGGAAGCTTTCGATGCGCATATCCGGAACAGTATATGCAGATCTTTCTCGCTTCTTCCGTGACGCTTCTGGATGAAGGGATTTTTCAGGTGGAGCCGGAAAAAGCAGGGAAGATTTTTGAAGCATTGATTTCTTTGCTGGAAAAGATGCTTGGAGTCGAAGAAGGAGTATTTCTGATGATTGCACAGGGGTATTGGCAATTTGAATAACAGGAAAGGAATGAGATGATGTTTCGAAAATTATTTGGAAATGACTTTCAGAAAAATAAATGGCGGAATGGGATTGTGCTTCTGTTTATGACGTTGTCGGCGACACTTGCCATATCCGTCTGCCTGATGCTTACGCAGCTTTTTCACTCAATCTCTTCCATGTATGAAACTGCAAAGCCGCCACATTTTCTTCAGATGCATAAGGGCGCAGTAGATCAGGAGAATCTCGATGCTTTTAACGAGAACTATCCCGGAATAACGCATTGGCAGACGGTGCCGATGATCGATGTGTATGGTGAGGAATTGGTGATTGAACGTACAGGCGGGGAGAACTGGAAATCGACAGATGTGGGGACAACGGTATCTGATCTTTCAGATTGCAGGCTGGATCTGAGTCT
The DNA here is from genome assembly GCA_022769185.1 of Dorea sp. Lineage (GTDB taxonomy): Bacteria > Bacillota > Clostridia > Lachnospirales > Lachnospiraceae > Dorea_A. The sequence goes on from JALEKG010000096.1 coordinate 3,982, forward strand.
TGTGAAGCAAAATGATGGATATGATCTGCTGCTGGATGAAAACCGGGAAGTTCTGCATCTGGAAGAGGGTGAGATCGGAGTGCCGGTCATCCTTCTGGATACTTATGATATTTCTCTGGGAGATACGGTGACGCTGAAAAGCAATGGAATTGAAAGAATGTTCCGGGTGTCGACCTATGTGTATGATGCGCAGATGAATTCTACACTGTGTTCTTCGACTCGTTTTCTGATCAGTGATGCGGATTTTGAGATGCTGGCCCCAAATGTGGGGGAAATGGAATATCTGATCGAGGCATATTTTACCGACAGCGGGATGGCAGCGTCTTATCAGACGGCATATGAGCAGGATGAGAGGAATCTGCCCAAGGCTGGGCAGGCTGTGACGTACACAATGATCTTCCTTCTGAGTGCGCTGACTGATATGATGATGGCGATGGTGTTTCTGCTGGCAGGGATCCTGCTGGGAATAATCGCACTTCTCTGCCTGCGGTATTGCCTGCTGACGGAGCTTGAGGAGGATGCAAAAGAGATCGGAACCATGAAGGCAATCGGAATCCCGGCAAGAGGTATTCGAAATCTTTATCTGGGGAAGATCCGGATCCTGATGGCGGCAGGCAGTGTGGCCGGATGGATTCTTGCAATCTGTTTTCAGAGATTGCTTACCGGGCATATGAGAAGGACATTTGGAAATCAGAAGGCAACTCTGGAATGTTATCTTGCAGCATTGGCGGTTGGGATTCTGGTGTATGGACTGGTAATGCTATATACAAAAGGAGTGCTGCGGAAGCTTCGTAAGGCTACCATTGTGGATCTCCTGGTGACAGAACAGGGATTTTCAAAAAAGCACAGGGGAAAGGACGGAATGCATCGTTTTCGGAAAATGCCGGTCAATCTCCTGGTCGGAGCCCATGAGGTAAGACATGGATACAGTATGATTTTCGTGTTGTTGCTGCTCCTTTCGTTTCTGGTACTGACACCATTTCGTATGGCGGGAACTATGGCAAACCGAGAATTTGTGACCTATATGGGAAGTCCACTCTGTGATGTCCTTCTGGAGGTGGAGCAGGGGGAGAATCTGGAAGAACGGACGGAAGCTGCTTTCGCGCTTCTGGAAGCGGAGCGGGCAGAAGGAACGATTAAGGCTTATCAGACATTGCGGCGAATTCGTCTGCAGACAGCAGATCCGCAGGGAGAACCGGTTGGAATTCACATCGATACCGGAGAAAATGCAGGAGAGGGACTTCAGTATATAGACGGTGGCAGACCGGAAGGGGATTCAGAGATTGCATTGTCCAGTCTGATGGCGGAAGCATTGGAAAAGACGGTGGGAGATCCCTTAGTGCTTCAAAGTAAAGATCAAGAGAGCACATATACGGTCAGCGGCATCTATCAGGATGTGACCAGCGGTGGGCGAACGGCAAAAATGACGGCTAATTTTCCAGAGGAAACAGCAGAGCAGTACTCTTATCAGATCCAGATGGCGGCTGGGACCGCACAGGAACAGCTTATGGAAAAATGGAGAGAACAGCTGGGGATAGGTTACAGTATCGAAGATATGGACGAATTCTTGAACCAGACACTGGGTGGCGTCTCTTCACAGGTAAAGCAGGCATCCTGGATGGTGATCCTGCTGGCGCTTGGAGTTGCATCCTTGATGGTACTTTTATTTCGCAGACTTCGGATGACAAGAGAACGGCAGATGCTGATGACGAAGCGGACGATGGGATTTCCGCTCCGTGACATCTCTCTGCAGGAGCTTTACCCGGTCCTGCTATCCGGCGGCCTGGGAGTGATCTTGGGAGTCATCTTGACAGAATGGTTGGGAGAGTCACTGGTAAGTCTTTTACTCGGGATGCTGG